>JAISNX010000060.1 GCA_031276015.1 Azoarcus sp. | reverse complement strand
CGTGGATGTCGGCGGGCGCGGTAAAGGCGCGGATCACCGGCAGGAAGGCGGTGGTCGCCAGCATCGGGGCTTCGTCGGTGATGGTGTATACGATGGTTGCTTGCTCGGACGGCATGATGCGTTGTCTCCTTGGTGTTGTGTGGTCTGTGCGGCAAAGTCGAAGGCTGGACACGCCCACGCGCTGGATCGCGGGCCGTGAAGCGGCGCATTATACCTTGGCGGTATTACCGGATTGCTTTACGCGCAGTGCCATGGCGAAGGTGAAGGGCAAGAAGAGCTTGGCCTGAAAGCGGGCAACAACGACGAAACTTGCCACACAGTGATTGCCCTGCGGACGGCAACATGTCTATAATGCACTTCGCTTTTGCGGCGACCCTTGACAAAACAATTTTAAATCAACAGGTTATCAAAATACATGGCGCGATAGCAAAGCGGTTATGCACCGGATTGCAAATCCGTGTAGGTCGGTTCGACTCCGGCTCGCGCCTCCAACTGTATGTGTGATAACCCTGCTGCCCTGTTGACGGTAGCTTCATCCCCAACTACCATCACGCCCTCTTTTCGGGTCGTTAGCTCAGCCGGTAGAGCAGCGGACTTTTAATCCGTTGGTCGTGCGTTCGAGTCGCACACGACCCACCAGAAAATCAGGCACTTATATAGCGCAAGCTGGACATGTAATACAGAATATGTGTCAAGTTCGTGCTTGTCTCCGTGCGCCATATCTTGCACATCCAGCGCCTGATTCGCGATCAAAGCGAATCCCGTAAATACCCTTCTCCGCTCCCAATAACTTCCGGTAATGGCTTGCGACTTATCGCGGGTAATGTCCGGGATAAAACTTCCCCGGATTTCCGGTGAGGGTTTCGATAAATATCCCGGATGTTCAAGCGGAACCGCTCTTGCCTGGCCCAAGGCGCGTACCGCAATTAAGGTCGTGACGATATAAAAGCCGTACCTGCATCAATGAGCAAACTGTGCTAATTTTGTCACGTTCACAGCGAGGCAGGCATTGCGCCCGCCGTGCGGTGCGTTTCTTAATACGTTCAGGAACGCCTCGCCTGTTTTTATCTGGTATATGCGGAGAGAAAGATGGGGATAGCGATTGACACCGCCGTCGAATGGATTGGAAATATAGCGGAGCGGTTATTGAAACCGGAAACCGCCGCCAGGGTGCGGGCTATGTTGCCTGATTTGCCACCCGAACCGGCATTGTTCAATTTCGGCCATGACGAAGAAGAAGGGCCGGGGCTGTTCCGGGAATTGCATTTTGCCGAAGGCGTGACGCGGCATGTCATGCCGGAATCCTTGTGGCGGGAGTTCGAGGCGTTCTACCGGGGGCGGCAGCCCTTGTCGTGGTGGCTCGTCACCGCCCCGGCGGGATCGGGGAAAAGCCGCGCGGCACTTGAGTTTTGCCGGGCGCTTGAAACAGGCAGGGCCACGCTTTTCCGGGCGGGCGATTTCGTGACGGTCGAGGTCGAGCCGGTCGCGGGCGAGAATTATTCGGAATGGAAAGGGGGATTTCTCGATCTCGCCGAAACGGCCCACGAGGATTGGGAAGCATGGCGGCCCCGGCGGCATACCTTGCTGGTGCTCGACAAGCTCGCGTGGAGTTACGACGCATGCGTCGACGATAAAGGCGACGGAGGCGAAGCGGCGCACAGCCGCTACGATGTCGCGGAAATCATCAGGCTTCTTGCCCAAAAGGAAGCGAGGGGCGATTTCGGCACATTTCGGGTGCGCCTGCTGTTCCTGGAACGCGAATATCAGGAGACGGACGGGGAAAGACGGCCACTTGCCTGGTACCAGGCGCTGCCCGCCTATTTGTCGCTACGCCACAAGGAAACGCCCTTGCCGCTGCCGCCGTTGTCGCCGGAAGGTTTGTTCAGTATTGCCTGCGATATGCAGGAATACGTCAGGCGGAATCATCCGGAAACCTTGTATGTCGTGCCACGGGACTTTCTCGAAAAGTTGGGGGCCATCGACGATGCGCAACGCCCTTTGTTCGCCATGCTGCTGGCCGCCCACACGGTCAGGGACAACAGCGAGCAGGTGACGCGGCGGCAGGTGCTGGATTATGCGCTCTGGCGCGAATACGAGCGGGTGTTGCGGCCTGTGGAAATAGAGAAAATCCCGCAGGCGATGAAGGCGTTGCTGGCTTCCACCTTGACGCGCGGCAGCGTCGGCACCTGCAAGCTCGACAATATGCATCCGCTCTGGTATTCCGGCCTGGGGGCCGCGGCGGAAGGCGATGCCAGCATGTTCCGCTTCTACCCGGTCGAGCCGGATCTGCTGGGCGAGTATCTCGTCCTGAACGGCGTGAACCAGGATGACATCCTGGGTTCCGTGAGTGTCGGCGACGACGATCTCAAATCCCTGATTCTCAAGGCGTGGGAAACTTGCCCTGCCGATGTGGCGGATTTTTTCGAGTGTTGCGGACAGGATTTTTCCGACGATCCGGGCTGGATCGAAACCCGTTTCCTGAACGACCGGATGGCGGAGGCCGATCCTGTTGTCAAGACGTGGTACATGCGAACCGCCACGAACATCATGACCCGCTTCGGCAAGAGGAGAACCGGCGTTGCCCGCAAGGTTTTCGAGCACATGAACCGGCTTGGGGGAGAAGGCGCATTCCGGAACGAGCGGGCTGGCGCGGCGCTCGCCCTTGTCCGTGCTTATTGCGAGGCGGGGCTGATCGACGAGGCTTCCGGGATATTCACGGGCATGCAGTCCCTGGGAGACTCGGGCGAAGTCCGGATTCGCGCCGTCGAGGCATCGGCCTGCCTGATAGAGTGGTTGAGCAAGGCGGGCGAACTCGAACGCGCGCGGGTTTTGTATGAGGGCTGGCTGGCGTGCGAGAACGATGCCGGTCTACAGTTGGCGCGTGCCCAAGCGCTTGTCGGCCTGATTAGCGGCTATGGCAAGGCGGGAGAATTTCCCGAGGCGCGGCAATTGCTCGGAAGCCTGGCGGCTTGCGGATATTCGGAGCCGTTGCTGGCGCAATTCGCCAAGGCGGCCATCAATTTGGTTGTCCTGTACGCCAGGGCGGGCCATTTGCCCGAGGCATGCGAAATGTTCAACAGCCTGGGGCCGCTCGGGGATTCTCCGGCGGTGCTCGACGCGCGCATCAAGGCATTCAAGTTTCTCGAATTCTTTACCGCCGGGGCGGCAAAGAGCAGCGGTAAACAGGGACAGCCTCCAGCCGCCGCGGCTTGACCCGTTGGGGTGCCCGACTCGCGCCGTGCCTGGAAACCGCGGGATCGCGGGCAGGCTCTCTCAGGCGGTGAGTTCGAGCATCCCGGCAAAGGCGCGCTCGAACTGCGCCAGACCGTCGGCTTGGAGCGTGTCGCCGATCTCCTGGAGGTCGATGCCATGCGCGGCAAGCTCGCCGGGAAGGGCACGCTCGGCATCGGCGTCGCGCGACAAGGTATCGGCGGCGGCGCGGCCATGGTCGCGCAAGGCGGCCAGCGTGGCGTCGGGCAGCGTGGTGATGGTTTCGGGGCCGATCAGCGGTTCGACGTAAAGAAGATCGCCATAGGCGGGGTTCTTCGTGCCCGTGCTGGCCCACAGCATGTATTGCGGGCGGGCACCCGCGGCACGCAGGGCCGCGAAGGCCGGGCCGTGGAAACGCTCGCGGTAAGCGCGGTAAGCAAGCCGCGCCAGCGCGACCGCCGCACGTCCGCGCAAGGCCAATGCGCCACCGCCGAGTGCTTCGAGGCGGGCATCGACCAAGGTATCGACCCGCGAGAGAAACAGACTGGCGACCGACATGACACGTCCCGTATCGCCGCCCGCATCGCGCAGGCGTTCGAGTCCGCGCAGGTAGGCGCGGGCGGTGGCCTCGGCGTGCGCGAGCGAGAACAACAGCGTGACGTTGACGCCAATACCGTCGCCGATCAGGCGTTCGACCGCGATCAGCCCCTCGGCGGTGGCGGGCACCTTTATCAGCAGATTGGGGCGGTCGGTCTCGGCGTAGAGGCGTTTTCCCGCCGCCAGCGTGCCTTTGGCATCGTGGGCGAGCGCCGGGGAAACTTCGAGGCTGACGTAACCGGCTTCGCCGTGCGATTGTTCGTACAGGGGGCGCAGCAGGTCGCAGGCACGCCGCACGTCCGGGATCACCAATTGTTCGTAACGCGCTTCGGCAGTGAGCGCCTGCCTTTTGAGGCGGGCGATGTCCTCACCGTAATAGCGCCCGTCCGAAATAGCCTTCTGGAAAATGGCGGGATTGGTGGTGACGCCCGCGATGCCATCCTCGGCGATGAGCCGGGCAAGCTGCCCGCCGTCGAGCAAGGCGCGGGACAAATTATCGAGCCAGATTTGCTGGCCGAGAGTGCGAACCTGAAGCAGTGGATTCATGATGCGGAGATGCCTGCGGAGAAAAAGCAAAAACGGGCGTCCCACGGACGCCCGCCGCCAGGCGTGATCGAAGGTTCAGGCGAAATTCTTCGCCGCGAAATCCCAGTCGATCAGGCTGTCCAGACAGGCGGAAACGAAGTCCGGACGGCGGTTGCGATAGTCGATGTAATAAGCGTGTTCCCATACGTCGATGGTGACGAGCGGCTTGTCGTCCGTGGCGATGGGCGTACCGGCGTTGCTGGTATTGAGAATTTCCAGATCGCCGCCGGGTTTTTTCACCAGCCACGTCCATCCGGAACCGAAGTTGCCGGTTGCGGAAGCCAGGAAAGCCTTTTTGAAGTCGGCGAACGATCCCCACTTGCGGGCGATGGCCGCCGCCAGCGCGCCCGTGGGTTCGCCGCCGCCATTGGGCTTGAGGCTGTTCCAGAAAAAGGTGTGGTTCCAGATTTGCGCCGCGTTGTTGAAGATGCCGCCCGCGGGCGCTTTTTTGACGATGGCTTCGAGGGCGAGGCTTTCGTATTCGGTGCCCGCGATCAGGTTGTTGAGGTTGGTGACATAGCTCTGGTGATGCTTGCCGTAGTGGAATGCCACGGTTTCCGCCGAAATGATCGGCGCAAGAGCGTCCTGTTCATAAGGCAGGGCAGGAAGTGTGTGTGCCATTGTCGTTCTCCTGTCGGTAGCGCGTGGCCATGGCGAGGCCCGCGTTTTGTTGTGGAAGTAATAGTTGCGCTTGCACCACGTATCAACGCGGCGCAAGTCTGCCATTCTAGTGCGATACGGCGCTGGCGCAAGTCGACCGGGACAAGCCTGTCGAGGGCTTTTGATTTGTCCGGTCTGGTATCGGCACGGATGGCGGTCAGCGCAGCTACAGTTGGGTAAAGGAACACCTGCAAGCCGCCGGGCTGGTAGATCGACAGAAAAAGATGGGACTAAACATCTAATACAGATACAGGTGCTCCAATGTTTAGAGTATGTCGTTTTATACAAGGTGCACCAATGCGAGACCGTGCGGCGTGCCCGCCCGATCTCATCCCTCGTCGCTCTCCGTTATATTCGCGGCCTGTTTCCAGCGGTGGCGCAGCAGGAAGCGCGCCGGATCCATCGCCTCGACCAGTTCGCGCTCCAGCGGCAGCGGATCGCCCGCGATGCGCGAGGCCAGCGTTTCGCCGACGAGCATTGCCCACGCCAGCCCCCGCGCACCGAAGCCGGAAATCGCGTATAGCCCGTCGTGCCGGGGCAGGGTGGCGAGTGAGGCGGGCGGCGCGGCGGCCTTGACGGCGGGAATGGCCCCCACCATCGGCAGGCGGTCGGGCGAAACCGGGCGGAAGCCCACCCGCGCGCCGAGGGCGGCGGCATCCAGCCCGGCAGTGTAGCCGGGGAGGATGGCTTCCAGCCTGGCAAGATTCGCCTGCTGGTCGGTGAGGCGCGCGCGGGGATCGGCGTCGTCCACATCGAAACTCGCTCCCGCACAGCGCAGCCCATCGACTTCGGGCGTGACGTAGCCGCCGCAGCAAATCACGGCGCGCGGCGCGCTCCCCGTCGACGCGGGCAGCACGCTGACTTGTCCGCGCGCGCTGAGGACGGGTAGGGGGGCGGCCTGGGCAAAACCCGCGAGGCCGGTTCCGGCGGCGAGGATCATGACCGGCGCGGCGGCGATGGTGATGCCGTTAGCATTCATCGCATGCCAGCATTCGCCCCGCCGTTCGATGGCGCTCACGCGGCGCGCCCAGTGCGCGCGGATGCCTTGGGGATGCGCGGCGAGATTGGCCGCACACAGGCTGGGGGGCTGCACCCATCCGCAGCCGGGGAAATACCAGCCGCCGAAGGAAACCGGCCAGCAGGCGATTTCGCCCGCCTCCGCCGCATCGACATAGCGCAGCAACTCGCCGGGCAGGGCAAGGCGCGTCACAGCCGAGGCCATCTTCTCCGCCTGCGCGGCGTCGCGCGCCAGATGAAGCACGCCGCAGGCCGCCGCCCGGAGCGGCCCGCCCGCCGCCAGTGCCTTCCCGATGTGCCGCCAGCCGTACAGCGCACCCGCGCGGGTCAGGCGGCTCATCCGGTTGTCGTCGAAACTGGGCTGCGGGCGCAGCACACCCGCGTGATTGCCGGAAGCGGCCTGACCCGGCCCGTTTTCGGCGTCGATGACATCGACTTCCCATCCGCGCGCCGCCAGCCGTTCGGCCACCGCCGACCCCGCCGCGCCCGCGCCGATCACGATGGCATGATGCACGGCGGGCGGCTCGGGCCGCGCATCCTCGCGACGCGGATGCGGGAAAAGCTGGCCGCGCAGCATCTCGCGCTTTCCGCCGAAACCGGGGGCCTTTTCGGTCACGAAACAAGCCCGGCGCAGCCCCTCGCGCACCGCGCCCGCCACCGACCACGTCGCCAGCGTCGCATTCGGCGCGGCGCGGCGCGAGAGCAGGTGGAAAACCTTCGCCGACCACATTTCCGGATTCTTCGCGGGCGAGAAACCGTCGAGGAAGATGGCATCGACACGGGCATCGAGTTGCGCTAGCCCCTCGCGGACATCGCCGAAGTAAAGCGTCAGGCACACCCGCCCGCCATCGAGATGCAGCCGGTGCATGCCGCCTGCCAGCGGCGGCCAGTTGGCGCGCAGTTCATCGGCGAGCGGCAGGACTTCCGGCCAGGCCGCATGCAGGCGGGCGAGGTCTTTCGCCCGGAAGGGATGCAGCTCGAAGGAGATGAAATGTAGGATGCGGGAGCGCGCCGGGTCGTCCCGCCAGGCTGCCCAGGTTGCGAGGAAGTTCAGCCCGGCCCCGAAACCCGTCTCTGCGATGACGAAGCGTTCGCGCCCGCGCCAGCGTTCCGGCAGGCCGTTGCCCGCGAGAAAGACATGCCGCGCCTGCCTAAGTCCGCCCTCGGCGGCGTGGTAGACATCGCCGTAGGCTTCGGAAAAAGGTGTGCCGTCGGCGGCGAACTGGAGTGGAGCGGGTTGAATGGGCATGAGACAGGGGGGCGCTCCTCATGTAAAAAGCCATGAGAATCTCCCCGCTATAGTGACTTCCGGATTGTCATTCATCATGGAAGAAAGCGCAAGCCGCATGGCTTTACGCTGTCTTCGGCGGCTCGCAATGACGAAAAGAAAGAAGGTAAGATGCCGAACCCAGACAACACGACCGGAATCAATTCATCATGAATGTTTTCAATCAGGGCAGCAGCGGTACGGACAGCGCCGGAAATACGAAAGACCTTCGCCGCGTGGCAACCGGACGTCGATCGATAATGAAATACTTTCTCAAATGCCTGCTTGCAGGCTTGATGTTATTCATCCCGCTGTGCCATGCCGGAACAACCGGGACATTTGACTCGCCAGCTTTCGGAGGCATCGCCAATACGATCGCCAGTTTGGGCGATACGGGCGTGCTGAAGTTTGTTGTCTCGAATATCGACATAATGGGCCTCATCTGGGCGACGCTGAAATATGCCGCGCTATTTTTCATCATCAGCTTGCCGGTATTGTTCTGCTGCCGGAAATATCGCTGGTTCAAACGGCAAAACCCGATCTGGGACAAGTTGACCTATCTCTATTATCTTTGTATCCCGATTGTCTTCGTGGCGTTCGGTGCGGTATATGGTGCTTTGTCCAGCGCCGAGCAGCAGGCATCTTCTCTCGTCAAAAACGAACTCTCTCCTGCCGTCAACCAGTTCCTGCTTGGTACATTGCATGACGCGCCCCTCGAATTTTACGATCTGCTTGCCAATGCGACGCCGGAAGATGGTGTGCTGATCCTGAGAAAGAGGATTGAAGATAATCTGGGTAAAGTCTTCGATAGTGAAGGGGCTGCCATTACCGGCGCAATTGCAGATAAAACGAGGGCCTTTTGGCAAAAGCTCCCCACGGGAGCCATCACTTTCATTGTCGGTGTGTGTGCCGATGTAATATATTGGAAGTTGGCTGGTGTCACTGGCACGAGCCGTGACGATGTGAAACACGGCGTGAAGGCTATCCAGAAAGAAAGCTTTCTCAACCTGATAATGCAAGGGGGCGATCTGTTCGGTAGTTATGCCGCGAAGAAAGTCGCCGCCATGATTGCCAACTATCGCTTTCTCGCCACGCTGATTTGTGTGGCGATTTTGTTGGTGCCCGTGGCGGACATCCTGATTGCCCGCCTCTTGAGAAAAACGAGGGCGCGCGACGAGGGTTCGCCTGGCAAGGGCGAAAGCCTTCCCCAAGGTCCGGCCTCGCCTTGAGAGGCGGGGTTTTCCGCGCCGCAGGGCTTACACCCCCGCGCTGTCCACCTCGTAGACGCCCCCCACGACCAGGAACTCCGCTTCGCCCTGGAGAACGCCGGGCAGCAGTCGGCTATGGAAAAAGACTTTGGCGACGGGGACTTGCAGGGTGAGGATGATGTCGCCGAATTCCCCGGCGCGCTCGCGGATGCCGGTGAAGGAATTGAGATTGTTGAGGAGGAGGACGGGAGCCTTGCGGCTGCCGCCCAGCATCTCGTGGTCTTCCAGGCGGTTGACGCCCCGGTAGAGCGTCAAATGGGTCGTGTCCGGACAGCTGCGGGCGAATTCATATTGGCACCAGGCATACACCAGATCGAGCTGCGCCTCCAGCGCGTTCGTGCCATAGCACGTCCGCGCCTGGACATGCTGGTAGTGCCGGTGGGCCTCGCTTTCCGGCTCGCGCAGGGACGCCCCATGGTAGCGCGGCGCAAGGCCGAAGCGGGATTCGACCCACCCCTTCAGGGCCGCGCCTTCCCGCCCGTTTGAATCGAAAAACCAGCCGCGGATCATGCTCATGTAATTGGCATTGGCGCGACCCGCGTTGGTTTCCGTGAGGCCCGCTTCGTCCAGATGCTCCAGGCGGAAGTGCACGGTCACGTAATCCCGGAAGATTTCCGCCCGGCGGCGGCCCTCCGGCGTGCCGTCCAGGCGGCGGAAAAGGTCGCGGTGTAGTTCTTCCACGCCGTCGAGCTTCAGCGCAACCGGATAACGCTGGAAGGTGAGACTGCCGAGGATGACGGCGGGCAGGTTGCAGCGGTTGAAGGGCAGGCAGACCGTTCGCGGCAGGCTAAGTACCGGATCGGACATTGGCACGGACGTTTTGTCGGATGCCCGACAAAGATCGGGAAAATTGTCATATTCCTGCATTACACGAAAACCCCTGTTTCTTTGTGTTCTTGTTTTGAATCATCGAGTTGTAGAAGACTCTCGGGATTGGCACGGTTCGTGCAGCAGGGAAGGGGCAAGCTGGTATTCCCCGCAACATCCGACTCTGTGAAAAGGAGCTTACACCATGGCAAAACTGCGTCAATGCGCCATCTATGGCAAGGGCGGCATCGGCAAATCCACCACCACGCAAAACCTGGTGGCGGCGCTGGCCGAGGCGGGCAAGAAAGTGATGATCGTCGGCTGCGATCCCAAGGCCGACTCCACCCGCCTGATCCTGCACTCGAAGGCGCAGACCACGGTCATGCACCTGGCGGCGGAGGCCGGTTCGGTGGAGGATCTGGAGCTGGAGGACGTGCTGTCGGTCGGTTACGGCGGTGTGAAGTGCGTGGAATCCGGCGGACCGGAGCCGGGCGTGGGCTGCGCGGGGCGCGGCGTGATTACCGCCATCAACTTTCTGGAAGAGGAAGGCGCCTACGACGAGGACCTCGACTTTGTTTTCTACGACGTGCTGGGCGACGTGGTGTGCGGCGGTTTCGCCATGCCGATCCGCGAGAACAAGGCGCAGGAGATTTACATCGTCTGCTCGGGCGAGATGATGGCGATGTACGCGGCGAACAACATTTCCAAGGGCATCGTGAAGTACGCCAATTCGGGCAGCGTGCGGCTGGCGGGGCTGATCTGCAATTCGCGCAAGACCGACCGCGAGGACGAACTGATCGAGGCGCTGGCGGCGCGCCTAGGCACGCAGATGATTCACTTCGTGCCGCGCGACAACGTGGTGCAGCACGCCGAAATCCGGCGCATGACGGTGATCGAGTACGACCCGAAGGCGAAACAGGCCGATGAATACCGGGCGCTGGCCAAGAAGGTGATCGAGAACAAGAAGTTCGTGATCCCCACGCCGCTGGA
>JAISNX010000030.1 GCA_031276015.1 Azoarcus sp. | reverse complement strand
GAACAAACCCTGACAGACTATCTCCTGGCGTACAACCACTTCATCCCGCAACAAGCCATCGGTCATCGAGCTCCCATCGACGCCCTCGAATCATGGTATAACCAACACCCTGATCTGTTCATTGCTCCAGTTAGAGGGAAAGATCATAATCAGGCGGAACGCGACACCTATGCTTTCAGGGCTGTCGCCGGTTTCTTGCTGCAACGCCAGGAACCGGGGCTGTAAGCGCGACCCCGAAATGCAATGGCTCTACTGCCCGGAGGTTTCTTCGGCAAGTCCGCGCGCTTGTTGCGCGCCGTCCTTCCGTATCGTCCAGAGCGTCGGGGGCAGGTCGTGGAAGGTCTCCCGGTAACGCGGCGCGTCCCGTTCTTCGCCCGTTACGTCGCGGATATGGATCGCCTCGACCCGCTCCGGATGACGACGGGCCGCGTCGGCGTAAATCTCCGGATCGTGTTCGCCGGAATCGCCGATCAGGATGAAGCGGCGTTTGGGATAGTCCGTGAAAAGCCGTTCGAGTACGCCGGTCTTGTGGGCAATCGAAGTTTCTTTTCCCGCGATGACGCTGTGCCAGGCAGTGGATTCCCGCAAGTGCATGCTGCCCGCGGGAAATCCTTCGTCGTCCAGGAATGCCTGGAGCGCCGGGTAAAGCTGCATGGGGGAGGCGGAAAGGTAATGGAAGGCGACGCCCGGTGTCGTTTGCGCGAGTTCCCGATACCAGGCGGCCATGCCGGGAGCCGGGACGAAGGGCTTCAGGAAGGTGTTTTCCATGAGAAGGGCGCGTTTCCGGACATGGGAAATCTTGATGGTGTCGTCGATGTCGCTCACCACGGAGATGCCTTCCGGCGGTACGAACCATGCATACCCGGCCTGCCCCGCAAGGGGATGTCCGGCGGGCATTTCCAGCGTGAAGGCGATACGCCCCGCCGTGTCCCGCGGGCCGGGCAGGGGGGCGCGAACGGTGAAAACGCCGCTCGTGCGTCCCGACGCACGGGTTTTCGGCAAGGGCAGGACTTCTCCCTGGAGACGCACGGCGAGATCGATCCCGCGTTCCGAATCGACGCGGAAATACCGGCTGCGTTCCTGGAACAAGGCTTGTTCCTCCGGCGTGCACTGGTCGAAGTCGATTCCCAGATAACGGGCAAGCATCCAGCTCATGAAGCGGCGGTTTTCCTGCTCGTACACCCAGGCTTCTACATGCACCCTGACGGCATCCGCTTCTTCGGAGACGGCGAGATCGGGGAAGAACAGGATGCGATCCTCGTCATCCGGTGGCGCGGCCAGCGCGCAGCAGGCCCACAGGCCGATCATCCATACCACCATCTGCCGTGTTCGTTTTCGCATTGCCAAGTCCGCCGTTGAATTTCCGTAGGCAGGGTCAGAAACCCCGGAAGGTCGTAAACGCATCGACCGTTTCCCGCTCCGCGACCAGGCGGTTTTCCGGCGCGTCCGGGTCGGGAAGGCCGAGGGCGAGGCCAGCCAGGACCTGTTCGTTTTCGCCGATGCCGAGTTGCCGCCGGATGGTGTCCGGATAGTCCGAGAATGCCGTTTGCACGCAGCTTGCCAGCCCGCGCGCCTGCGCGGCGGTGATGAGGTGGCCGATGAAGATGCCGTAGTCGAGGAACATGCCCTGGGCCAGATGCCGATCCATGGTGAAAATCAGCCCGACAGGCGCATCGAAGAAAAGAAAATTGCGTCCGGTCTGTTCTTTCATGCGCGCTTTGTCGCCTTTGGCGATGCCCAGCAAGCCGTAAAGCGCAAAACCGAGCGTGCGCCGCCGCGACAGCCAGGGTTGCGTCCATTCGGCGGGGTAGTAGTCGTATTCCCGCTTTTCGCGGGCGTCCTGCCCGAATTGCGCCAGCAGGGCGGCAGACAGCGCCTCGCGTGCCTCGCCCGCGAGGGCATACACCTTCCAGGGCTGCACGTTGGAACCCGACGGCGCGCGTGCGGCCAGTTCCAGCAATTCGGCGACGATCTCGCGGGGAACGGGCGTCGGCAGGAAGCGCCGGGTCGAGCGGCGCGCACGAAGTGTTTCAGCGACGGCAGCGAATGATTGGGGGATGGGAAGCACCGGAAGCGTCATGGTGGGTCTCCTCGTTTTTTCGTGAAGAAGCGCGGTTGTTCGATCCCCGAGCGGGGATGTGTCGTCTTGTCATTTCCATGGCAGCCCGGAAGTTTCTCACATTCCGGAAGGGGAGGGCGTCGTGTGTCGTGCCGGAGAGGCGGGTTGTTTTCGCATGCCTGTCCGCACGGTGTTGATTTTTTCTCGCCTGTATCGCCTATAATGCACGAGTTTTGCGGTGCAGTATTGCTCCACGCATAACATGTCCGGTGCCGCCTCGCGGTTGGGCGAAGCGCCGGGTTCGCTTACTCTCCTTGCGAGGATTCGATAAATGACCCAAAGAGTTGCTCTCGTTACCGGTGCCATGGGTGGCCTCGGTACCGCCATATGTCAGGCTTTGGCCAAGGCGGGCCATAAAGTGGTCGCGGCTTACCACCCCCAATACGACAACAAAGATCAATGGCTGCAAGAACAGGCCGCAGCCGGTTTCAAGGACTTCATCCCGGTCGCCGGCGACGTGGCCGACCTGGCCTCGGTGCAAGCCCTGGCGGCGGAAGCCGAACAGAAGGCCGGCCCCATCGACATCCTCGTGAATAACGCCGGGATCACCCGCGACAAGATGTTCGCCCGGATGGAACGCGAGCAGTGGGACGCGGTGATCAACACCAATCTCTCCAGCCTTTTCAACGTCACCAAGCAGTTTTCGGCCAAGATGGCGGAACGCGGCTGGGGGCGCATCATCAATATTTCTTCCGTCAATGGCGTCAAGGGCCAGGCCGGGCAGACCAATTATTCCGCCGCCAAGGCGGGCGTGATCGGTTTCACCAAGGCACTGGCGCAGGAACTGGCGACCAAGGGCGTGACGGTCAACGCCATTGCGCCGGGCTACGTCGCCACCAAGATGGTGACGGCGATCCGCGAGGACATCCTGAAAGGCATTGTCGACTCGGTGCCGATGAAGCGCCTGGCCAAGCCGGAAGAAATCGGCTTCGCCGTGGCCTTCCTCGCCGACGATCTGTCCGGCTTCACGACGGGCGCGACGCTCAACATCAATGGCGGCCTGAACTACCAATGAGCGGCGGCCATCTCCGGCTTCGCGCCCTGCGTTGACGGCAATGCCCCGTATGCCTCAAAACCCCGCCCCTGGCGGGGTTTATATATTTCCACGAGAGATATAATGAAACGCATTGCCCGCGGGCGTGGGCAAGCCGTCAGCCGAGGAGAACCTGTATGGGCGAGCAAGTACGCCTGATTAAAAAATACCCCAATCGCCGTCTTTACGACACCTGCACCAGTTCCTATATCACGCTCAGCGACGTCAAGGAACTCGTATTGAGTTATACGGAATTCCAGGTCGTCGACGCCCGGACAGGGGAGGACATCACCCGCAGCATCCTGTTGCAGATCATCCTGGAAGAAGAAGGCGGCGGCGTGCCGATGTTTACCAGCGATCTGCTCTCCCACATGATCCGTTTCTACGGCCATGCCTTGCAGGGCATGATGGGGAAATACCTGGAAAACAACATCAAGGCGTTTTCCGACATGCAGTCCAAGCTCCAGGAACAGGTGCGCGGCATCTATGGCGACAACAGTTCGGTTAGCCAGGATTTGTGGGCGCAGTTCCTGAACTTCCAGGGGCCTGCGCTGCAAAACATGATGGGAACCTATGTCGAGCAATCGAAGAAGATGTTCCAGCAGATGCAGGAACAGGTCGAGAA
>JAISNX010000015.1 GCA_031276015.1 Azoarcus sp. | reverse complement strand
CTGTTTGACGCTGGCGAAGAACCCTTGGGCTCTCGGCTCGACGGGCCGGACGGTTTCAGCCTGACCGGCTTCGGCGCATTGGGTGACTGGGACGACACCACTTTCGTCCCAGGCTTTGCTGCCTCGCCCGGTACAAGCTACAGCATGGATTGGAGCAATTCATGGCTGGAAGCGGGCGGAACTGAACAACATAGAATCGGACAAGTCTAAAAACTCCTGACAGGTTCAACCTGCGGCTACGCTTGCGCGATCAGAGCAGATCAACTGGATGAGGCTCATATCAAACTCCTCGTCATTGCTCGGGCTGCGCGACGTGACAATCCAGGCAGCCAACTGGATTGCCACGGCGTTTCGGGCCTCGCTTTTGACGGCAGTTCTCTTTGGGCTTCAATTTGTTGATCTGCTCTAATGTAGGCATTGCCTTGGCGACTACGGATGAGGCGGCGCAAGTTTTGCGAAACCTGCCGGAATTTCAGGGTCGACCTGGACGGTCAGTTCCGCGTCGGGTGGCAGCGATTTCCGCAAGAACGCGGTCAGCGCGTGGATTTCCGGCGCGTCCGGCACACGGACGTGCAGATGCCATTGCTGGCGGGAGGGATTGCCGGGTTTGGAAAGGGCTGTCGCCGGTTCCCCGTGTGCCCATCTCGCGGCCAGTTGTTGCCATTGTTCGCTGTCGATCGGCCACAGATAAGTGTGGGAAGAGTAAGCAGGGGAAGACGCCATGGCAAGCGGAGCAGCTTCCGGCATCGGCGGAGCGGGAGCGGGAACAGGAGCGGAAAACGCCAATTCCGCCGATTTTTGCCTGTGTAATGCCCGTGGCGCGTCCGAACGGGAATCGTTCGATTCGGATTCGGCGCTTTCTTCCATGAGAGCGTCCGGCATCGGATTTCGGCGCGCGGCCCGGTCTTTTTCCAATTGGCGCAAAGGCGCGGCTTGCGGCAACGGTGCCTGATCGGCCACGACGATAGGCTCGGGGAGCGGCACAGCCAGGTCGGGATGCGGCGAGTCCAGCCAGTAACGATGCGCCACCAGCCCGGCCAGCAGTGCGATGCCGAGACTTGTGCCGAAGGCCAATCCCGGTTTCCACCATGCGCGCCGGGAGGGGGGGGGCGGGCATGGCACGTTGCGGGGTTTTTCCACTTGCGCTGCCCAGGTTTCGCGCAGCCAGGCTTCTGTTTCCGGCGCGCACGGCATACCCAGGACTTTCACGGCACTGGTTTCGCGCGCCAGGGCGGCACGAAGCGCCTGCCGCCTCGGTTCCTGCGCGCGTTCCAGCGCCCGTGCTTCCTGCAAAACGGCATCGCGCAGGCGCGCGGGAGGCTCGAATACGTAAGCGCCACAATCGGCTTGCCGCGCGGCGCGGCGTTCGTCCTCGATGGCGCGCGCGGACTGACCCAGCCAGGCCGCCATGCGCGCAGGCGCGTCGAACAATGGCAGCGCCCTGAGTATGTTGCCCAGAAGGTCTTTTCCGGAAATGAAACGCTCCACCGTGCTCATTCGGCTTGCCCCAATTCGCGGCGCAAATGCGCGAACGCATAACGCAGGCGGCTTTTCACCGTCTCGAAACCTACATCGACCGCTGTGGCGATTTCTTCCAGCGTCAGTTCGCTGAAAAAGCGCAGCACCACGACTTCGCGCTGCAATACCGGCAGATTCATGAGCGCCCGGTGTACGCGGTGCAGGTTTTGCCGCAAACCCAATTCCGCTTCCGGGGTTAGATCGTCATCGGGAATATGCTCCTCGCCGCCGCCGGACGTTTCGTGCCGGGCATAGGCACTTTTGCGGACATCGAGCAGGGTATTGCGCGCGATCTGATAAAGGAAAGTACGGAAGGCGGCGTCTGGCCGATAGTTTGCGCAACGCATCAGTTTGAGCCATGTTTTCTGGCAGATGTCTTCCGCTTCGTCACGGTCGCCCTGGCAACTCCAGGCAATGAAATTGAAAAGGGCGCGATTGTGACGGCGGAAAAGCTCGGCGACCGGCTCCGCGACAATCCCTTGTACGACCAGCGTCATCAAGTCCTCGTCGGGAAGATTGCCGGGCAAGGGCGGATTGGCTTGTGTGTTCATCCCGGCAGTATAGCCGTGCCGCGTGGAGACGGAAGCGCCATTCCACTTCGCTTCCGCCTCCATCGTTTTTCGCGGGCGGCGTTCGCGTCACTCGTCCTTTCGTTGCGGCGCGGCCTGGCCGCTCGCCAATGCGTCCGCCAGTTTGATCAGCCTGGCCAGTTCGGCACGGTAGCCGTATTCGTCACTGCCCGTCGCCGTTGCCAACGCGCGCGCATCTTCGTAACGCCATGACCCCAGATCCGCCGTGCCGCGCAGCAATTGCCCGAATCCGGCCACCGCCGCCGCGAGACGGAAATCGTCATCGGCTTCCTTGAGCGATTTCTGCGCGGAACGCAATACCGGGTATTCGATCAGGGTGCTCTGGTCGCCGTCCGGCTTCTTGTAGCGCAGCTTGATGAAGGCGAGTTCGTCTTTTTCCTCTTTTTTCGTGGCGGCGGGCGCGGCTTTTTCCTGTTGATAGCGTAAAGGGTCGATAGCCCCTTTTTCGCCGGTCAGCGTTAATTCATAAAGCGCCGTGACCGTATGGCCTGCGCCGATGTCGCCCGCGTCAACTTTGTCGTTATTGAAATCCTCGCGCCGAAGCATGCGGTTCTCGTAGCCGATCAGGCGGTATTCGCGCACGTATTCCGGGTTGAATTCGACTTGTATCTTGACATCCTTGGCAATGGTCGCCAGCGTCGAGGTCATTTCGTTGACCAGCACTTTTTCGCCTTCCATCAGCGAGTCGATATACGAATAAGCGCCATTGCCCGCGTCGGCCAATTGCTCCATCAGATGTTCGTTGTAATTGCCGGTTCCGAAGCCCAGGGTGGTGAAGGAGACGCCGGACTTGCGTTTTTCCTCGATCATCCGCTTCAATTGGTCGAAGTCGGTGACGCCGACGTTGAAGTCGCCGTCGGTCGCCAGCAGGATGCGGTTGATGCCGCCCTGGATGAAGTTCTCCCGCGCTTGCTGGTACGCCAATTCGATGCCCGCGGCACCCGCCGTGCTGCCGCCCGCCTGGAGGCGGTCGATTGCGCCGATGATTTTTTCTTTCTTGTCGCCGGACGCGCCGGATAGCACGACCGCGGTCGAACCCGCATAAGTGACGAGCGAAACCTTGTCTTGTCCGCGCAATTGCCGGGCCAGCAACTTCAACGACGATTGCAAGAGCGGCAATTTGTCCGGTTCGTCCATCGAGCCGGAAACATCGACCAGGAACACGAGATTGGCTGGCGGCAGGGTTTCCTTGGCCATGTCTTCCCCCTTGAGCGCCACCCGCAACAATACCCGGTTGTCGTTCCACGGCGCGGGCGCGAGCGCCGTATGTACCGCGAAGGGCTTGCCGTCCTTTGGCAGCGCGTAATGGTAGGGGAAGTAATTGATCATCTCCTCGACGCGCACCGCGTCGGGCGGCGGCAACTGTCCGTGTGTCAACATCCGGCGCACATTGGCGTAGCTGCCGGTATCGACATCGACCGAGAAGGTCGACACAGGCTCGTCCGCCACGAGCTTCACCGGGTTGTCGCTGATCTTGCCGTAGCGTTCGTCGTTGGTTTCGATATGGGGTGAAAGTGTCCGGTATTCGTGTGCGCCGAAATCCGCACTTTCATCCAGGGTGGAATTCGAGCATGCGGCCAGCAACAGTACGGATAACAGGATGGAAGAAAGCTGCGGGCGGAGGGGATGTTTCATGATGACTCCTCGGGAAAAAGCAAAGAAACGGAAGTATGCGTCCATGCAACGAGCTGGCGCAACAAACAGGGTTGAAGTTTTATAAAAAAAATCGCCGGGGGATGCGATCAGGCAACCTTTCGACCAGTGGTGTTCGCAGGTGGAAAAATATCCCGTCAGCCATTTAGAGCAGATCAACAAATTGAAGCCCAAAGAGAACCACCGTCATTGCGAGGCCCGAAGGGCCGTGGCAATCCATGCGGCCCGAGGATTGCCGCGCTTCGCTCGCAATGACGATCAGTTCGATATGAGCCTCATAAAGTCGATTTGCTCTAAACCGCCTTCTGGATTGCCACGGGCCTGCGGCCCTCGCTTTTGACGAGGGGTTGCCTGTCTGTGCGTGATGGCGGTTCTCTTTGGGCTTCGATTTGTTGATCTGCTCTAGACGGACTTTCCAACGCAGACGGCATACCGCTCCAAATGGGAAGATCGTGCGGAAGTCGTTGCGTCGCAGGCGCGTGGATGAGGGATCAGTCCTTCAGTGCCTTCAACAACTGCGCCAGTTCCACGGCGGAGCGAACCTTCATCTTGTTGAAGATGTGCGAGCGGTGGGCCTCGACGGTGCGCATCGAGATCGCAAGCTGGTTGGCGATGACTTTGTTGTAGTGGCCTTCGAGGATGAGATCCATGACTTCGCGCTCGCGCTGTGTCAGCGTCGCCAGCCGTTCCTCGGCGCTGCCACGGTCGGCGATGATGCGCCGCCGCTCGTCGTCGAACGCGAAGGCGTCCAGCACGCGGTCGGCGAGTTCGTTGTGATTGAAGGGTTTTTCGACGAAATCGAACGCGCCTTTCTTGAGCGTTTCGACCGCCATGGGAATGTTGCCGTTGCCGGTGATGAAGATGACCGGCAAGGGGCAATGGTTGGAGAGCAGGATGTCGAAGCAGGCAAGTCCGCCCATGCCGTTCAGGCGGATGTCGAGAACGATACAACCGCGCCATTCAGGCTGCCAGGCCGAGAGGAAATCCTCGGCGTTCGACCAGCATTGGCATTCGATGCCGCGCGTGCGGAATTGCCACGAGATCGCGTCGCATATGTCGGCATCGTCGTCAATGATGTGGGCCAGTTTGTTTGTCATCATAATTCTTCATTGAAAGTCATTGTGTTCAGGGTCAGGGTGAAGATGGTGCCGCCGGACGGGTTCGGGGCGAAGGCCAGCGTGCCGTGATGCAGTTCGGTGATGGTTCGGCAGATGCTCAGGCCCATCCCCATGCCCTTGCCTTTGGTGGTGAAAAAAGGATCGAACAGGTGCGAGGCGATTTCCGGCGCGATACCGCTTCCCTGATCCGCCACGCTCAGGGAAATGCCGTGTTCTTGTGTGCGGGTGCCGAGGGTGAGAATCCGTTTTTCCGGCGGGACGTCGTTCATGGCGTCGATGCCGTTGCCCATGAGGTTGATGATGACTTGTTCGATCATCTGGGCGTCGATGACGACCCGCGGCAAGTCTTCCTGGAGGTCGCAGATGATGCGCACCTGTTGCCGGTGGGCAGTGGTTTCGATCAGGGCAATGGCGTCCCGGATGAGGGCGTTGAGATCGTTGAGGGTGAAACTGGGGTCGGTGCGGCGCACGAAGGCATGCACGCGACCGACGATGGTGGCCGCGCGTTGGGCCTGGCGGGCGATTTTTTGCTGGACTTCTCGCAGTTCGCCAGGGTCGGAACGTCCGGCATCGAGCTGGTTCATGCAGCCGGTGACGTAGCTGGAGATCGCGGCCAGCGGCTGGTTGAGTTCGTGGGCCATGGTCGAGGCCATTTCGCCCATGGTGACGAGCCGCGAGGTGGCTTGCAGGCGCTCGTATTGCAGGCGGTTTTGTTCGCGCACGCGGTTTTGCTCGGTGATGTCGATGACCGCGCCCAGCCAGCCGATGTGCTGCCCGGCGGTGTCGATGAAGGGGCTTTCGATGACGAGCGCGTCGAACGTCTCTCCGTTCTTGCGTTGCATGGAGACTTCCAGCCCCTTGCTCGGGATGTCGCCGTTCATCGCGCGATTGAAGGTTTCCAGGTTGCGCTCGGCTTGCAGGGGGTTCCAGTAGGGAACCTCGGGAAAGCGCGTGCCGATCAGTTCTTCGCTCCTGAACCCCGTCATGCGGCAAAAGGCGGGGCTGACGTAGGTGATGCGGCCTTCGTTGTCGCGGGCGCGCATGCCGCCGGCGGTCGACGCTTCCAGCGCCTGGCGAAAAATACTGGCTTGCCGCAGGGCGGTTTCCATGCCCAGGTGGTCGGTGAGTTCCTGGCGCATTTGGGTGACACCCCAGATAATGGCGAGGCCGAGCGTGATGACGGCACCGATCAGCAGGGCAGGGAACCATTCCGCGTCCTTCGGGGTGGAAATGGAGGCCGCGAACCAGGTGGACATCAGGATGGTGATGGCCAGCAGCACCAGCAAAAGGTAGGAACGCCATCCTGTCCAGCGGGTATCCACGATGCCGGGTGCGGGGAGGGATAAGGGGGGGGGCATATATCCGGGCGACAATGGCAGTCAGCAAGGCAAGGATGCGCCAATGGGAACCCAAGGGGTTCGCCTGCTTGCGCACTTCATGCGGTAATGATAGTTCGTGCTGAAGAATATGCTGAGGCAAAACGACACTCTATTCTCTCGATATATGTTCAGGTGTTTGTTTTAGAGTGAAATATGCCTTCATCCGGCGCAAAATAAAAACGACGATACGTAATTTTATTTGAACGACCGGTGATTGTGAAACAATTTACACTGACCGGGGTGTGTAAACTTTCCGAAGCGACGCAAATGAACTGCCGATGGAGTAGTGACATTAATGGAATCACTGGATGAAACGCCTGGAGAAAGGGTGCGCCTGTCCAAGCTCATGGCCGGGCGCGGCCTGTGCTCCCGGCGCGAGGCGGACGGCCTGATCGAACGGGGGTGGGTGTTCGTCGATGGAGAGCGGGTTTCTGAATTGGGCGTCCGCGTGTCGCCGCAGGCGCGGGTCACTTTGTCGCCGGAGGCGCGGCGGCTTCAGGGTGGAAGGATGACCGTCGTGCTCCACAAGCCGGTCAGTTATGTTTCCGGGCAGCCGGAGCCGGGCTATCGGCCCGCGGTGGGCCTGATCCGCGCGGATACGCAGTTCCACGGTGCCGGGACGCGGCGTTTCCAGCCCGGCATGCTCAAGGGGCTTGCGCCAGCAGGGCGGCTGGACATCGACTCCACCGGCTTGCTGGTGTTGACGCAGGATGGCCGCATCGCCCGGCAGTTGATCGGCGGCGACGGCGCGGTCGAGAAGGAATACCTGGTGCGGGTGGCGGGTCGCCTGGCGGAAAACGGCCTTGCCCTGCTCAATCACGGGCTGGAACTCGATGGGCGAAAGTTGCGCCCGGCACAGGTCGAGTGGATCAACCGCGATCAATTGCGTTTCGTGCTCCGCGAGGGGCGCAAACGCCAGATACGGCGCATGTGCGAACTGGTGGGCCTGCGCGTGACGGGGCTTAAACGGGTACGCATCGGCGGCGTGTATCTGGGGGATTTGCCATCCGGGCAATGGCGCTTTCTGGGAGAAAACGAAAGTTTCGTTTGATCAATGATTTTCCCGGTATGGAAGAACTTTTCATCGCCTTCTTCGCCGGTATCCCCGCTGACTGGCACCGCAAGAACCCGATTGCAAATCACGAGGGCTATTACGCGAGCGTGTTCTACGCTTATTTTGCCGTGCTCGGGCTGGATGTCGTGCCGGAAGAAGCGAGTTACGCCGGACGGCTGGACATGGCGGTGCGCTTCAACGAGCAAATCTATCTGTTGTTTGAAGTGCAGGGCATCGAGGCGCGCTGAGGGCGCGGGGCTGCACGACCGAACGGCTGATGCCTGACCCCGTCGCCTATAATCGCGCTCTTTCCCGTGCCGCCGCTGCGATGCCTTTCCCTTTTGCCTCCCTCCTGCCGACGCTTGCCGCGCTGACTTTGCCGAAACCCGGCGCACGGCTCGATCTGCCCGCGCTGGCGGGTTCCGCCGATGCGCTGGCGATTGCGGAACTGGCTGCGCGCGGGCAGATGTTGACGGTCGTATGTGCGCATCCGTCCGAGGCGCAGCGGCTGCTGGAGGAAATCCACTGGTTCGCGCCGACGCTGCGCGTGCATCTGCTGCCCGACTGGGAAACGCTGCCCTACGACAGTTTTTCGCCCCA
>JAISNX010000135.1 GCA_031276015.1 Azoarcus sp. | reverse complement strand
GAAGGCATATGTCTGTGTCCAGGTCAAAGTAGATAACAGCCTGGAAGTTAACACAGCTTGACAATAGCCTATCAACCTTTTACTGAAAATTACTTTGGAATTGCGGGGAAACCTTAGCAATGACGAAGAGGGAAGCCATCGCTGTCGCCCCAATCCTTGTGCCGCCTCAACCCTCGTCATTGCGAGCGAAGCGTGCCAATCCAGTAAGCCGCGTGGATTGCCATGCCCAACGGATTCCATCTCCCTCCTCGGGAGGGAAATGGGACAGAAAACACGAAGCCGTGCCGATGTTCATGGATTGCCGCGCTTCGCGCATAAGAACAGGGGCGGCCAGGTTTCCCGACCGCCCCTATCCCGATACGGCTGTCTTTTACTTTTCGAGCAGGCTGCGCAACATCCAGGCGGTTTTTTCGTGAACCTGCAACCGCTGGGTAATCAGGTCGAGCGTCGGTTCGTCGCTCGCCTTGTCGGCCAGCGGCACCACGCTGCGCGCGGTCTTGGCGACGCCTTCATGCCCATGCACGAGCAAGCGGATCATTTTTTCCGCGCCGGGGACGCCTTCGGGCTGGACCAGGCTAGCGAGTTTCTCGAATTCCTTGTAGGAGCCGGGGGCCGGAAAGCCCAGGGCGCGAATGCGTTCGGCAATCAGGTCGACCGCCGTGGCCAGTTCGGTGTATTGCCCCTCGAACATCAGGTGCAGGGTGTTGAACATCGGCCCGGTGACGTTCCAGTGGAAGTTGTGCGTCGTCAGATACAGGGTGTAGCTGTCGGCAAGCACCCGCGACAAGCCTTCCGCGATCTTGGCGCGATCCTCTTTTTTGATGCCAATGTCTATTTCCATCTTCATCCTCCGTTCGTTCGGGTTTCCGGGTCTGGCAGGCCGATGGCTTGCTCCGGTTCGCATATGCTAGCCCTGTCGCGCCGGAATGACCAATTAGTTGGATGTATTTGCGCAATAGTTCCAGATTATTTGTTCATCGGGAATCGCCTGTGTTTTTTCTATCGGCAGGCTTTGTTCATCCCCCCACGTCGGTCGCTTCCCGCGCCGGAGCGGGGCCGATCACGTGCACACCGGGCAAGTTGCTGTCGAGAATCGCCGCACGCAGGATGTCGATCGCGCCATTGCGCGGGTATGTGACCCGCCAGGCCAGCACCACCCGGCGCGATGGCTCGGGCGGGGTGAAAGGACGCACCGCCACCAGTGGATTGCTGGCTTCCAGTTCGTCCGCCGCTGTGCTCGGCAGCACCGTTATGCCGAGACCGGAGGCGACCATATGGCGTATGGTTTCGAGCGAGCTGCCTTCGAGCGTGCGTTGCAGACCGCTGACGTTCTGGCATTGAGGGCAGACTTCCAGCACCTGGTCGCGGAAACAGTTGCCCGCGCCGAGCAGCAGGAGTTGTTCGTCGGCAAGCGCGGCGGGGGAAATTTCCGCCTGCCCGGCCCATGGATGCCCGGCGGGAATCAGTACGCGGAAAGGTTCGGCATATACCGATTGCGTGACGATGCCCTGTTCCCCGAACGGCAGGCTGACGACGATGACATCGAGTTCGCCGCGCTTGAGCAGTTCGGCCAGCCGGGAGGTGTAGTTTTCCTGGATGATGAGCGGCATGCGCGGCGCGCGCTGGTGTACGCGCGGGATCAGGCGCGGCAGCAGATAAGGGCCGATGGTATAAATCACGCCCACCCGCAGCGGCCCGACGAGCGGGTCTTTTCCGGCGGCGGCGATTTCTTCGATGTGACTGGCTTCGCGCAGCACTTTTTCGGCCTGGGCAACGATGCGGCGTCCGGTTTCGGTAATCTTGAGTTCGACGGCACCACGCTCGAAAAGCTGGATGCCGAGTTCTTCCTCGACCTTTTTGATGGCCACCGAGAGTGTCGGCTGCGAGACATGACACCTTTCGGCGGCACGTCCGAAGTGCCGTTCGTGCGCCAAGGCGACGAGATAGCGCAAATAGGTCAAAGTCATTCTTGTATCCTGATATATCTTGATAAACTGCGTGTTTCACGCATCCCCCGGCGCAAAAGGATGCGCCGTCCCCGGATTTATCGCAAGAAGGGACGCCATGTTCGTGCGCGGGAATTGCCAGCCCGTGAAGAAACTGACAGCATTTTCGGGAACAGCGCGCGGGAAATGCCGTCAAACGTCGCTGCCGCTACCCGATTCGGGGCGGCCCGTGTTCTTTCAATCGTTTTACCGAGGAACGTCAATGAAAAAAACCCTTGCCGTCACGGCCCTGGCCTTCGCCCTGGCCGCCTGCCTGCCTGAAAACAGCACTATATCTTCCGCCCATGCCGAGGACGCCGTCGCGGCCGCACCGCGCGGCCTGCCCGATTTCGCCAGCCTGGTGGAGAAAGTCGGCCCCGCGGTGGTCAATATCAGCGTCAACGAAACCGTCCAGCCCGATGACGAAAACCCCTTCGGCAACGACCCTTTCTTTGAACTTTTTCGCCGCTTCGGTTTTCCGGGGCTGAACATTCCCGGACAATCCGGCGGCCTGCCCCGCGTTCGCCAGGGCATCGGTTCCGGTTTCATCGTCAGCAGCGACGGTTATGTGCTCACCAATGCCCATGTGGTCGGCAACGAGCGCACCGATGTCACCATCAAGCTGAGCGACAAGCGGGAATTCAAGGCCAAGGTCGTCGGCATCGACCGCCGCACGGATGTCGCCGTCGTCAAGATCGAAGCCAGGAACCTGCCGACGGTTGCCATCGGCAATCCCGACAGCGCCCGCGTCGGCGAGTGGGTTGCGGCCATCGGCTCGCCGTTCGGCCTCGAACACACCGTCACCGCCGGTATCATCTCGGCCAAGGCCCGCCGCCTGCCGGACGAAAATTACGTGCCTTTCATCCAGACCGATGTCGCCGTCAATCCCGGCAACTCGGGCGGCCCGTTGTTCGATCTCAATGGCCGCGTCATTGGCATCAACTCGCAGATTTACTCGCGCTCCGGCGGTTTCATGGGGATTTCCTTCGCCATTCCCATTGATGTCGCCATGAAGGTCAAGGATCAACTCGTGCAGCACGGCCATGTGCAGCGTGGCCGCCTGGGTATTTATATACAGGAAATGAGTCCGGAACTGGCGTCGTCCTTCGGCCTCGACAAGCCGCGCGGCGCGCTGGTGGCGCAGGTCGAACCCGATAGCGCCGCCGAACGCGCCGGTCTGAAAACGGGCGATGTCGTGCTCAAGGTCGATGGCAAGGAAATCGCCGAATCCGCCGAACTCTCGCGCATCGTCGGCGACAGCCAGCCGGGCAGCAAGGTGCGGCTCGAAATCTGGCGCGACGGCAAGCGCCGCGAAGTCACCGCCGTGCTCGACAAGCTGCCGACGGAAACCGCCGGAGCCTCTCGCGGCGACCGGGACCAGGACGGCGCGCTCGACAAATTCGGCCTTTCCCTGCGGGCGCTCGACGCGCGCGAAGCCGCGCGGCTGCGTGTGCAGGGCGGTCTGCTGGTCGAAGCGGCTGGCGGAGAAGCGGCGAAAGTCGGTTTACGTACCGGCGACATCATCCTCGCCCTGAACAGCCACCCGGTTTCCTCGCCCGCGCAGTTCCGGCAACTGCTCGACAGGGCGGGCAAACGTTTTGCGCTCCTGATCCAGCGCGGCAATTCGCGGATTTTCGTGCCGGTCAGGCTCAACTGACGCGCATCGGCCAAAGCGCCACACAACCGGGCGGAGGAAACATCCCCGCCCGGTTTTTTTCAAGGAAGCATCGCGGAAACGCCGGTTAAGTCAATTGCCATGACTGGCGAAGCAATACCGCCAATGCTGCGCAGGGATTGCCACGTCCCTTCGGGTTTCGCAATGACAGGTGCGGAGGACACCGCAATACCCCCAATCCTTGCCGCAACGCCCAAGACCCTCGTCATTGCGAGCGAAGCGCGGCAATCCAGTGCAGCGCATGGCTTGCCACAGTCCTTCGGGCCTCGCAATAATGTTTGTCCAGCGTTTTTTCAGCCCGTCCCCATGGCGCGCTCTACATGGAAGCGACGAACGAATCCGGCGAAATCGCCCGCCTCGATGGCGGCCCGGATTCCCGCCATCAACCATTGGTAATAGTGAAGGTTGTGCACGGTGTTGAGGATGCTGCCGAGGATTTCGCCGCTGCGGTGCAAGTGGTGAAGGTAGGCGCGGCTGAAGTTGCGGCAGGTGTAACAGGCGCAGGCGGCATCCAGCGGGCGGGGGTCGGCCTTGTGGACGGCGTTCTTGATCTTGAGATCTCCATGGCGTGTGAATAGCCAGCCGTTGCGCGCATTGCGGGTCGGCATGACGCAATCGAACATGTCGACGCCCGCCGCCACCGAGGCAACGATGTCCTCGGGACGACCAACGCCCATCAGATAACGCGGTTTGTCCACGGGCAGCCGGGGAGCGGTGTGGGCAAGGATGCGTGCCATGTCCTCTTTCGGTTCCCCCACCGAAAGCCCGCCGATGGCGAAGCCGTCGAAACCGATTTCCACGAGCGCGGCGAGCGATTCGTCGCGCAGGGTTTCGTACATGCCGCCCTGGACGATGCCGAACAGCGCATTGGCATTGCCGAGGCGGTCGAATTCGTCGCGCGAGCGCCTCGCCCAACGTTGCGACAGGCGCATTGAGTGCGCGGCTTCGTCGAGGCTCGCGGGCCAGGGGGTGCATTCGTCGAAAATCATCACGATGTCGGCGGCGAGCACGGTCTGGATCTGCATGGAGATTTCCGGCGTCAGCAGGAGGCGTGCGCCGTCGAGCGGGCTGGCGAAGCGCACGCCTTCTTCGGCGATCTTGCGCAGCGCGCCGAGGCTGAATACCTGGAATCCGCCGGAATCGGTGAGGATCGGTTTGTTCCACCCCATGAAGCCGTGCAGGCCGCGATGCGCGGCGATAACGTCCAGCCCCGGCCTGAGCCACAGGTGGAAGGTATTGCCGAGGCAAATCTGCGCGCCGGTTTCCGCCAGCCACGCGGGCGTCATCGCCTTGACCGTGCCGTAGGTGCCGACGGGCATGAAGGCGGGGGTATCGACCGTGCCGTGCGCCAGCATCAGGCGACCCCGGCGCGCGGCGGATTCGGTGGAAAGCAGTTCAAACCGCATCGTGGGGCACCTCGCCATCGCGGGTCAGGAGCATGGCATCTCCGTAGCTGAAAAAACGGTAGCCGCGGGCAATGGCGTGGGCGTATGCGCAGCGGATGGCATCCGTTCCGGCAAAGGCCGACACGAGCATCAGCAGGGTCGAGCGCGGCAGATGAAAGTTGGTGAGCAGGCCGTCTACCACGTGGAAGCGGAAGCCGGGCAGGATGAAGATGTCGGTTTCGCCTTCGCCCGCGACGAGTTCGCCGTGCCGGGCCGCCGCTTCGAGGGCGCGCAGGCTGGTGGTGCCCACCGCGATCACCCGTCCGCCCGAGGCGTGGGCGGCGGCGATGGCTTCGACCGTAGCCGGAGGAATCAGGTAACGCTCGCGGTGCATCCGGTGTTCGGCGAGGTCATGCACGCGCACGGGCTGGAAGGTGCCCGCGCCGACGTGCAGGGTGAGCCATGCCAGTCCTGCGCCGCGCCCGGTCAGGGTGTCGAGCACGGACTGGTCGAAGTGCAGCCCGGCGGTCGGCGCGGCCACCGAGCCGGGATCGCGGGCATAGATCGTCTGGTAACGGTTTTCGTCGGCATCGGCGGCGGCACGGCGGATGTAGGGCGGCAGCGGCAATTTGCCATGGCGTTCGACCAGGGCGAGAAGATCGGCGTCCGGCGGAAACTTCAGGTGGAAGAATTCCCCGGCGCGCCCGAGCACGGTGACGTCGAACGCATCGGCCAGGCGCAGGGTTGCGCCGACGCCGGGCGAACGGGACGCGCGTATCTGGGCCAGCGCCTCGTGCGGCCCGAGCGGGCGTTCGAGCAGCACTTCGACCACGCCGCCGCTTGCCTTGACGCCGGGTAGCCGGGCATGGAGCACGCGGGTATCGTTGAACACGAGCAAGTCGTTGGGACGGACGAACGCGGGCAGATCGGCGAAATGGCGGTCGTCGAGCGTCCGGCCCACGACCAGCAGACGGCTGGCGCTGCGTTCGGCAAGCGGTGCCTGGGCGATCAGGTGCGGGGGGAGTTCGTAGTCGAAATCGTCGACAGTCAGGGACATTGGGCTGTATCTTGCCGCAGGGGAAACAAATCGGGGATAATGCGCGGCTTCCATCAGCCGGGATGGCGAAATCGGTAGACGCAGCGGACTCAAAATCCGCCGGTGGTGACACTGTGAGGGTTCGAGTCCCTCTCCCGGCACCAAATCCACTCTCGTTGCGTGGCAATTGAAAAATCAAGGTGCGGCACTGTACGTCGCTTTGTTTTTTAAATCAAGCCCTTAGGTTTCAGGGCTGCTTGCTTCGTAACATGCCGTGACTCATTGTGATTGTAGATTTGCAGTTTCACGGCGGAAGTCGTTGACGCATGGCGATGGCACGCATCACAAACGGCATTGGCTGCGACGCTTCGAGACTCGGCGCGGTGGCAACGGGGGGTCACGATCTGGGTCACGCTGGACAAGGGAAGTGCCTGTAAAAACAGGGTCAAGTCCTTGAACTTCATGGTGGGCGGTACTGGGATCGAACCAGTGACCCCTGCCGTGTGAAGGCAGTGCTCTACCGCTGAGCTAACCGCCCGCGTCATGGAAGGAAACCTTCCGGAGTAAGCCGCTTTCTGACACCCATTATCCCGGACTATCAGATAGTTACGATACCCCACTACTCACCCCAGCTTTCACCGCCAAGGATAGCCACATAACCGCCTGTCAAATGCCTAGGTTACGGCCATGTCTTTTGCTGTCACTACAGCCAACAGCAATTTTGACAGACTTTATCAGTTTCCTTTGGAATAGTCAAGCCCGTTGGTAGGGGTGTGGGTAGCGATCATGCTGACAGGGTAGAATAGGGCAACGCTCGCCACTACAGTAATTGTGACGGAATTTGTGACAGACCCCACCGTAGTACGCAGGCATTTCTGAACATTCCAAACGCTTCAACAGCCAGACGGAGACAGCCTGCAATGGCTTAGGATCACTACTGTTACGCGCATAGCATTACGCAGAAAAGCGAGGATTACAGCCTCTTCACGAAGGCTGGCTGGTGTGTCAATGTGCAGCATCATGAGCCTTCCATTCCTGTTTAGTCCCATCATTTTCTGGCTCTTCTACTCAAGAGACTTTGAACAGGTTCTAAGATGCAGATCATCACGCAAGTTGGTGCCAGCATACCAAACAAATTACTTGTTAGATTTCCTGCCCTGGCTCGAAAGGGATTAAGACATGCGGCAATAGCGGACCCAAATCTCGGGTTGCCATCGCCAGAGAGCGCCTTGTAGAGACTCGACTCGCGCGCCCGAGGCCCGCTTGCCGGGCAATGTTCGTCATACCCCGCGCATGCACCGCAACGTCCATCGCGTTCGATTTCGGTGCACGAATGCTGCATCGCAGCCATGAATGCATATGCATCCCCTTCCCGCGCTAATCGCCCGCAAGCTTGCCGTATTCCCGCGCGCGGATATTTTCCGTTGTAATTCGGACTGAACGTCTTTCCCGGACAAACCCTCCATGACCCCCTCGGATTTTCCTCGCCGCATCCTGCGTCATTCTGGCGAACAGCCCCTTCGCCAGCCTGCGCCACGGCCGCCCGCCGATCTGCTCAATGGTCATGCGCGTTACATCGACGTCGTGCAACAGGCACGGCAACACCTCGAGCCGCCCTCGCTGGAAATCCGGCTGCGGGAAAGAAGCATTCGCGCGGGCAACGCGTCATACTGTGATATTTTTACCTCCTTCAAGTGCATTTACCCTTTCAAACCACGGCCCACTTCCATTCCACAGTCAACAGGTTCACAACCATGATGACCCAAACATTTACCCTCACGTTCTCCAGCCCTGCCTTCCTGGGCGATGCCGAACAAAATGGTGCCTGGCGCACACCGCCGATCAAGGCGCTGCTGCGCCAGTGGTGGCGGGTGGCATATGCCGCACAGCACGGTTTTCCAGCAGATTGCTCGGCGATG
>JAISNX010000109.1 GCA_031276015.1 Azoarcus sp. | reverse complement strand
CGAGGCGGGCAGCCACTGCGTGAAGGCGACCGTCGAGGACATCATCCTCTACCGCCCGGCGACGGCGGCGCGCATGGTGTTGCTGACCGATTGCATGAGTCCGGTCGCGGGTTTCGCGGAACAACAAACCGCTTTCATCGAAAACCTGTGTTCGCGTGGCGCGCGCATCGCCGCGAGCACGGACATCCTGGCCGAATCCCTCTGAGAACTCCGCGCCTGAAAGGACTGTTCCATGTCAACCGTGCCCGTCGTACAAAGCCTGCTCGAAACCGATCTCTATAAATTCACCATGTGGCAGGCGTTGCTGCACAGCTATCCCGGCATCGAAGCCGAATACGCTTTCGTCTGCCGCAGTACGCCCGTCTTTCCGCTCGCCGAATTGAAGGAAGAGGTCGAAACGGAACTCGACCGGCTTTGCACCCTGAGTTTCCGCCCCGAAGAACTCGACTATCTGCGCGCCCTGCGTTTCATCAAAAGCGATTTCGTCGATTTCCTGTCCGTATTCCGCTTCCAGCGCCGTTTCATTACTGTCGATGTGATGGGCGAAACACTGAAAGTCACGGCAAAAGGGCCGGTCGTTCACGTCATGAGCTTCGAGATTTTCGTGCTCTACATCGTCAACGAACTCTACTTTCGCCGCCTCGGCGACGTGGAGGCGACGCTTGCCGAAGCGCGCCGTCGGCTGGACGCCAAGATCGCCCTCATTGCCGGGGCCGAAGACCTGCACGGCCCGGCTCCCTTCACCGGCTTCGTCCTGAGCGATTTCGGTGTGCGCCGCCGCTATTCCGCCTCTTGGCACGAGGAAGTGCTCAAGACCCTCATCGAAAAACTGCCGGGCAACTTCAGCGGCACGTCCAACGTCCATCTGGCCAGGAAACTGGGCGTCACCCCCATCGGCACCATGGCGCATGAATACCTGCAAGCCTACCAGGCCGTGGGCGTGCGGCTGCGGGATTTCCAGAAGGCGGCGCTCGAAGGCTGGGTGCAGGAATACCGGGGCGACCTGGGCATCGCGCTGACCGATGTTGTCGGCATGGATGCTTTCCTGCGCGATTTCGATCTTTATTTTGCCAAGCTCTTCGACGGCCTGCGCCATGATTCGGGCGACCCGGTGGAGTGGGGCGAAAAGGCCATCGCCCATTACCGGAAGCTGCGCATCGACCCGCGCACCAAGCAACTCGTCTTCTCGGACGGACTCGACATTCCCAAGGCCATCGCCCTCTACCGTCACTTCAAGGGCCGCATCCGCACGGCTTTCGGCATCGGCACCAATCTCACCAACGATACGCCGAAGAAGGCGCTCAATATCGTGATGAAACTCGTCGCCTGCAACGGCCAGCCCGTCGCCAAGCTCTCGGATTCGCCGGGAAAGACACTGTGCGACGACGAGACTTTCCTGAGCTACTTGCGGCAGGTGTTCCAGCATCCGGAAACAAGGTAAAGGATCGGGGACGGCACGGCTGCCCCCGGCGGCCTGCCGGGGCGGATACCAGGCGCGGTTTTGTTTTTTTGAAGGAGTCACCATGGCTGGAGCCAGCCTGCTTGCCCTGATCGACGACATCGCGGCAATCCTCGACGATGTGGCGGTAATGACAAAGGTCGCCGCCAGGAAAACCGCCGGTGTCCTCGGCGACGATCTGGCCCTGAACGCACAACAGGTCGTCGGCGTCCGGGCGGAACGGGAGTTGCCCGTGGTATGGGCCGTGGCCAGGGGATCGCTTGTCAACAAACTGATCCTCGTCCCGGCGGCATTGCTGGTCAGCGCCTTCCTGCCCTGGGCCATTGCGCCTCTCCTGATGCTGGGCGGGCTTTATCTCTGCTTCGAGGGCATGGAAAAGCTGGTTCACAAATTCCTGCACGGGAAACACGACGATGCGGCACGGCACGCATTGCAAAAACCCGCCGACCCGGACGCCGATCCCGCCGCAATGGAAAAAGAAAAGATCAGGGGCGCGATCCGCACCGATTTCGTCCTTTCCACCGAGATCATCGTCATTGCGCTGGGCACCGTGGCGGACGCGCCCATGGCCACGCAGGCGGCGGTGCTGGCCGGTGTCGCGCTGCTGATTACCGTCGGGGTCTATGGCCTCGTAGGGGCCATCGTCAAACTGGACGATCTGGGGCTTTACCTGCACGAGCGCGGAAACGCCATGGCGCAGGCCCTTGGCAAGGCACTGCTCCTTGCCGCCCCCCTTCTCATGAAGACACTCGCCGTCATCGGCACCGCCGCCATGTTCATGGTCGGCGGCGGCATCCTCCTTCATGCCATTCCCGCCGCCCACCACCTGACGGCATCCATGCCGTCCGCCGGTCTTGCGGGCTTTTTGCTGTCCGCCGCGCTGGATGCGGGCGCGGGACTCGTGGCGGGCGCGCTGGCCGTGAGTGGGGTGCTGTTGGCGCGGCGCGTCGGCAAGGTTTGCTGATGCGGCCTTCGTGCAAAAAACACAGGGGCGTGATTTCAATGACGTTCCCGCACCCGCGGCAGGTGTTTCGGCATCCGGAAGTGAAGTGATGCATCGTTGTGCGGGTAGCGGCGGCCAGCGGATGTCGAACGGGTTCCAGGCGTGCGGGAACGGCCCGGTATAACACGAAGAACCAGCGAAGCATTCCTTCCCCCCGCCCGCACCATCCCCGTCTTGCCAGCCGTGTCGCCGCACCAAGGTAGTGCGACCGGCCTTGCCGTGACCACTGCGGGCCAGAGCGTCGAAACACGGCCCGCGCGCCGGTTCCCGCCGAAACGCCGGACATGGCATGTACCTTGCGTCGGGCAGGGCGTTTTCCCACCGCATCCGGTTTTCCCCATCACGAGAAGGAAACGCCATGAAAGTCCCCGTTCCCCCGAAAAAGGCGCTGCCCTTGCTGCCGCTTCTCCTGTGTTTCGCCGCTTCCCCGGCCTTCGCGCAGGAG
>JAISNX010000078.1 GCA_031276015.1 Azoarcus sp. | reverse complement strand
GTGACTCATGGCTTGGACTCCTTATCCTCATGTGATTCGATCATCGACCCTAGAATACGCTCCGCCTGAAACAAAGGCCAGCTGCGAATCGGGATAGAATCGGACGGAATGGAACAGATATTTTACATCTGAGGCCCGACCGACCGTATGCTTGCCTCGCTCCCCGTGAACACAACCTCCGCTGTCTGTCCGTGCTGACAGCGCCGGACTTTTCGGAGATACTCCCGGCACCTGTTTTTCGCGGATCGCCATCATGCAGAAACGTGCCAGCAAAACGCCCCCGCACCGCCTGACCGGACGGCTGGCGGTCGAAACCGAACAAGGCGCATTCCTGGGCAGCACCCGCATCCGGCTGCTGGAAGCCATCGATATGCACGGTTCCATTTCCCAGGCGGCCAAGTTCGTACCGCTTTCCTACAAGGCGGCCTGGGACGCCGTGGACACCATGAACAACCTGGCCGACAAACCGCTGGTGACGCGCGCCACCGGCGGCAGGCATGGCGGCGGCACGCGGCTGACCGATTATGGCCGCCAGATGGTCGAACTGTACCGGGCGCTGGAGGCCGAATATCAATCCGCCCTGGAGCGCCTGACCGCCAGCATGAACGAGGGCGGAGCCGGTACGCTGCGGGAATTCCGCCGCCTCCTGAAGCGCATGTCCGTGAAAACCAGCGCCCGTAACCAGTTCGCGGGAACGATCACCGGCCTCAAGGCGGGAGAAGTCGATTACGAAGTGCGCCTGAAGCTGGACGACGCCAACGAACTGGCCGCCGTCGTCACCCGCGAATCCGCCGAAAACCTGGGACTGACCATCGGCATGGAAATCTGGGCGCTGGTGAAATCTTCGTCCGTGCTGATCCTGACCGGAAAAGAAACACGCACCACGGCCCGCAATCATTTATGGGGCCAGGTCAGCCACATTCGCCCCGACGCGATCAACGCCGAAGTAACGCTCGCGCTGCCCGGCGGCAAGACCGTCTGCGCGGTCATCTCGAACGAGAGCGTGAACAATCTGGTGCTCGCCCCCGGCTGCCCGGCCTGCGCCGTGTTCAAGGCGTCCGCCGTCATCCTGTGCGCCCCGGATTGAATACACGCCGTTTTTCACGACAAAACTTTCACGACAGAATACCGGCCCCGTTGCCGGAAAACCCGGATCGAAAAGGAGATCGCCACATGCGGATTCGCAAAACCGGAGTGCCCGACGCATTCTTCACATTCCTGCGCTGTCTGTTCCGATTCGTCTTGCCCGGCTTCCTGCTGACCCTGTTCGCCGCCGCGCATGCCCAATTGCTGCCCGGCGAGCGGCAGAACGCCTGCGACGCGCCCCTGAACCTGCCGGAGGCGGCGGAAATGGAAAAGGAACTCGTCTCCTTTCTCCAGCTTTCCGAAGAAGCCCTGGCCATGCGCGCGGAAGCCATTCGCCTCTACCACGCGCTCCAGGCCAGGAAAAACAAGGGCGCGCCGCTCAGCGGGGAATACCTCCAGACGATCAACGAAGGTGCCATCAATCTGCTGAAGCAGCGGGAAGAAATCCTGCGGCGGGCACTGGCCCACGAATGTTGGGTACAGAACACGCCCGCGGCGGCGCGCGAAGCGGGAGACATTCACCGCGCCGGAGTGCTGATTTCGATCTCCGCTGCCCTGCTGCTGTACGACAACTACCTTTCCGCCATTTCCCTCTATCGTGGCGATCCGGCGCTCAGGCGGCATATCAACCAGCCCGACCAGGGTTTCGGCCTTTCCGCCCGCGAATTGCAGCGTGCCGATCTGATGTTCAATTCGGCGGAAAACCGTCGCCGGGTGCGCGCCGCCATCAAGTGGTACCGCAAGCATGCACACAAGCCCGCCGCCCACGAGGGGGAAATCTTCGCCGGTTATGCCGACGCCACCAATTACCTGCGGCAATCCATCGAGCAAAGCCCCTCCTATCGCATGGTCAGCCGCCGCCGTCCCTTGCAGGTGGTGAGCAATACCTTCGAGATTTTCGGCAACATCACGCTGGATTCCCTGCTCGGCCTGAAGAACGAGGGCGAATACCTCTCCAGCAGCCTGTTCGGCAATACCGTCGGACTGGTGGAAATGCGTCGCGGCAAGCTCGACGACCGTCCCGAGGTGTTCGGGGAAGTGACCGGACGCTTGCAGGCGGGTGACATCCTGCTGGAAAAAACGCCGTTCCGCCTCACCGACACCTTCATTCCCGGTCATTGGGGGCACGCCGCCATCTGGGTCGGCAGCGAAGCGGAATTGCGGGAACTGGGCATCTGGGATCACCCCGTGGTCGCGCCACACCAGGCAGCCATTCGCGCAGGCCGCGGTGTTGCCGAAGCCTTGCGCAGCGGCGTGGAGATGAACACGCTCGCGCATTTCATGAATATCGACGATCTCGCCGTGCTGCGCCATGCCGCGCTTTCGCCGCAGGAGCGCGCCGGGGCGATCCTGCAAACCTTGCGTCAGATCGGCAAAGCCTACGATTTCAATTTCGACGCCGAAAATACGCAGCGGGTGTTCTGCTCCAAGCTCGTCTATTTTGCCTACGGCAATGTGGATTGGCCCACCAGCCGGTTCCTGGGGCGTTTTACCATCAGCCCGGACGACATCGCCAAACGTTCCATCGACAGCGGGCCGCTGTCGATCGTCCTGATTTACCACGACGGCAAGCCCGTGAAGCCGCCCTTGCAGGAGACGATGGCACGTTTTCTCGGAAGTTAGAAGGTTTTGGGTTCAAATGCCGACATTCGTCATTGCGAGCCGGAGGTGAAGCAATCCGGGAAAACGGACTGGATTGCCATGGCGCTACATTGCACCTCGCAATGACGAATCTCCCGTCTCGTCATTGCGAGGGCCGGAGGCCCGCGGCAATCCATACTCACTGCCGCGAGGGCGCACTGCGGTTCGCATGCCCGACAGTGGCGACGAACAGCGCGAGCGCGAGCGCGATTTCTCCGCGCGCGAGCATGCCCATGATGCCGGGATCGTCGAAGCGCCACGCGCCTTCGATGAAATAGAGCAGGCTCAACATCGACAGCCATTGGCTGGTGTAACGCCGTCCGCGCAAGGCACCGGGCACGGCACAAACCAGCGGCAGCACCTTGAGCGTCAGCCACGATCCGCCCGGCCTGAGCGGCGCGAGCCAACCTTCCCACAGCAGGCACAGCGCAATCAGCGCCAGCAAGGCCGCCCGCGCGAGAAACGACCAGGCACGCGGACTCATGGCCGCCCCTTTCGCGCCACGGCGCGCGTGCAATAGACGCAAAAAATGCTCATGCCCATATGGCGCACCCTGCCAATGCCAACACCGACCGCCTGCATGACAGGCCAAAGCCTATAGAATCGCGACATTGTATCCGACTCTGGTGACGGCCATGTCCGCGCGAACCCTTTCTCGATCGCTGTGCGATTTCATCGTGATCTTCCGGGAACGTTTCACCGCCACCCGCTGCACGCGGGTCGCGGGCAGCCTGGCCTATACCACCATGCTCGCGCTGGTGCCGTTCGTCACCGTGGCCATCACCGTCTTCGGCAGCCTGTCCGGCATGGACGCCATCGGCTCCTCGCTCAAGGTTTTCCTGCTCGACAACCTGCTCCCGGAAAAAGCGGGCAGCATCATCGCCACCTACGCCCTGGAGTTTTCGGAAAAGGCCGCCCGCCTCACCCTGATCGGCGTCGCCATGCTGGCGGTGACCTCGCTCATGCTGCTGGCGACCATCGAGCGCGTATTCAATCACATCTGGGGAGTGCGCCAACCGCGCCCGCTGTTGCTGCGTATTACCGTGTATTGGTTCGTCCTCACGCTCGGCCCCGGCATCGTCGGCGGCAGCATCGTCGCCACCGGCCACCTGGTGAGCGCCTCGATGGCTTTGTCGCAAAACCTGGACTGGCTCGATATGTACTACGCCCGGCTCTTGCCGCCCGCGCTGCTCAGCGTGCTGTTCGTTTTCCTGTATTTCGCGGTGCCGAACCACAAGGTGCGCTTCACGCACGCCCTGGTCGGCGGGCTGGCGGCGGCGGCGGGGTTTTTCCTGATGCAGCGCGCCTTCGCGGTGTTCATCGCCCGTTTCCCGACCTATACCCTGATATACGGCACTTTCGCGGCGCTGCCGATATTCCTCGTCTGGCTGTATTTGTCCTGGCTCGTGGTGCTGCTCGGCGCGCTCGTCACCGCCACCTTGCCCGCTTTCGCGGAACGGCAGCGGATCGTCAGGGATTTTCCCGGCTGCGAAGCCTGGGCGGCGGTAACGATGCTGGTGCAACTGGCCCAAGCGCAAAAGGGAGGCCGCCCGGTGAATTTCGCGGCCTTGCGCGACCGCGCGCCCCTGTCGGAACATCGCGCCGAAGCCGTGCTCGGCAAGCTGGCCGAAGCGGGATGGGCAAGCCGCACGGACGACGGCGACTGGGTGCTCACCCGCGCCCCGGCGCAAATCCCGCTCGCGGAAATCATCCGCCGCTTCGCGCTCGACATCGACGCCTGGAAACAGGCGACGGGCATGCTGGAAGCGGAGCCGGACAGCAAGATCGCGTACAGCCTGGAAGAAGGCTTGCGCCTCGGCAACCAGACCCTGGCGGCACTGGCCGACGATCACTTGGCGTAGTGGTCGATCTCGAACTGGAACAGCTCGATCATGGCGGTCTGCATGTCCAGCCCGAGGGCCGACCCTTGGGCCAGATAAACATTGCCCGCGGCCTCATGCACCATCACGAAGTGGTTCGATACGTAAGTGCCCGCCTCCGCGATGATGGTCTGCTCGCCGCGCGCCGGGGAACCGCGCCGGATCATCAGGGCCGGGGTCATCGTATCGTTGCCGTGGAAGCAGATCAGCACCGGGGTGAAGCCCTGCCCCAACACCTGCAAGCCCAGTTCGATCTGCTGTGCGCTATCGGCGCGCACCCAACGCACCACGCAGACCGTCCATTCCTGCGAAGCCTCGCGCCGCAGGGCCAGCACCGCGCCCGCCAACACCGTGCGCTGCACACCGCCCACGCACAAAATGGCATAACCGCCGGGACTCTCGTTATAGACCGTCCACTCGTCGGTCATGACGGGAGCCTGGCGACCCATGGCCCAGACGTTTTTCAGCCCGGCACAGACCTGCACCGTGTAGTGCTGGCGGCTGCGCAACTCGCCGCGTTCCGGCGGCGACGACCACTGCTCGCGCAGGCGGCGCAACAACGAGAGGATCTCGACCGGCGTCAGCCCCAGGGGCAGGATACCGGAACCGACTTCCAGGATTTCGCTGTCGCCGCTGCGGCGCGCGCCCGCGTCGAGATCGAGCAAACCCTTTTCGAGCCAGAGTATCTGCACGCCGATGCGGTGGATGATTTCTTCCAGCCGGAAATACACCACATCCTGCCCTTTCTCGGGCACGCGCCGCACGCAGGCCAGGGGGGGGAAGTCCTGATTGGGATCGAACCAGTAATTCGACAATTCCGGCGACAAGGGCGAAGGCGACAACATCAGATCGCCACCCACCGTCTCCAGATAATCGAACAGCCATTGCTGCTCGCGCACCGTCAGGCTTTCCGTCTGGCTCACCGCCATCGTCAACAGGCGCTTGTAGAGCAGATTGGCCTTGGAGGGCTGCGGATCGGACGCATCGCTCTTCAGGCGTTCGTACTGGCCGGAGGAAATCCAGGCATCGTGGATGCGCTGCCAGAGGCTGACCGGCGCGGGCGCGCCGAGCAGGACGTTCAGGAGATACGTCTCGCCGAGAATGTTCAGGGACAAGGCGCACAACTCGGACAGATCGGTATTTCGCGTCCAGAGCTTGCGGTGCCGCATATCGTCGTACAGGGCGCGCAACTGGGCGGAAATCTCCAGCAAGGTATCTATCAGGATCGAAGCCTGCGCGCGCAACTCGATGGGCGTCGGCAAGGCGCAGGTCAACAAACCCGGACGGAAGCGCCCGCAAACATCCTGCGCACGCTGGCAAAGCAGGTCGAGCACTTCCTGGCGTTGCGGCACGGACAAGGTTTCTGAAGCGGCGGCCCCGACGCAACGGCCCAGAACCGTCAGTTCGGCGTCGAAATCATCGCCGGGATCGGCGGAAAGCCAGGATAGCGCGTCTTGCAGGGGATTGAGGGGATGCTCTGATGTCATGCGTTCCGCATCGGCAGGTTTTCGGTATCCAAGATTCTATGCAACTTTGCCACGCCGTGCCCCCCTTCCGGCAAGGTTTCGCAAAATACTTGAAGCGTGCCAGCAACTAATTAGCGGCCTCCGCGCACGCGCCGTCCGAAGCAGCCCCCCGACACTTTCCTTGACGCTCCACGCGCCGGTGCCTAGAATTGCCGCCTTCCCGTGGTGATGTAGCTCAGATGGTTAGAGCGGCGGATTCATAACCCGCAGGTCGGCAGTTCGATCCTGCCCATCACCACCATTCAGCCCGGGGAATGGGTGTAATTGGGCGTAGTTTTGGTTCATGTTCCGAATCGACACTCTCCAGATCACACCGGAGGTCTTGAGCCTGACCGCCCGAATCGACGAGTTCAAGGGCGCATGGCGTGCCTTGGGTATGCTCGCGCCCGACCGGCTATTGGCGTTGCGGCGCGTGGCCACTATCCGATTCCGCGTCCGGGGATCGAACCGCAAACCGACTGCGGCCTACGGCAGCAAGAAAATGCGCGGAGGCGCTGCATTTTCTCCCCGAAAAAAGCATAGGTATCTACACAGCCTGTTTCCTTCTCCCTCGTCATTGCGAGGGCCGCAGGCCCGTGGCGGTTCCGCCTGCCCCAACGCTTCGGGTGATATGGCTCCGCTGCATGGATTGCCACGTCGCTACGCGCCTCGAAATGACGATGGCTTCATCGGCGTTTCCTCAAATGAATGCCACTTCGCCCTTCACATGCAATCGTGCCGCCGTGGCGGCACGGACGGCTTCGACTGTCGTGCCCGACGCGATTTCCCGCAGCACGAGTCCTTCCGGCGTGGGTTCGATGACCGCCAGTTCCGTGACGATCAGGTCGACCCGGCGCAGGGAGGTCAGCGGCAGGTTGCAACGGGGGACGATCTTGGCCTTGCCCTTGGCCGTGTGGGTCATGGAGACGATGACCCGCCGCGCGCCGGTGACGAGATCCATGGCACCGCCCATGCCCGGAATCCTCTGGCCGGGAACCATCCAGTTGGCGAGCTGGCCGTTTTCGTCCACTTGCAGGCCGCCCAACACGGTGACATCCAGGTGGCCGCCCCGGATCAGCCCGAAGGAGAGGGCCGAATCGAGGGCGGCACTGCCGGGAATGGCCCCGACCGGGGAGCCGCCCGCATCGCTGAGATCGCCGCTGGCAAGGGCTTCGTCCGGCAGCGGACTCATGCCGATCAGGCCGTTTTCCGAATGGAAGAACACTTCCACGCCTTCGGGAAGGTAGCGCGCGACGAGCGTCGGCAGGCCGATGCCCAGGTTTACCAGTTGTCCCGGCTTCAGTTCCCGCGCCACGCGGCGGGCGATCAGGGTTTTATCGTCCATTGCCGCCTTCCTCCTTGACGAGCCAGTCGACCAGGACGTGGGAGGTGTCCACGTTGTCGGGCGCAATGCTGCCGGTCGGCACGACGTTCTCGACCTCGGCAATGACGACGTCAGCGGCCATCGCCATCAGGGGGTTGAAATTGCGGGCGGTCATGGCGTATTGCAGGTTGCCGCGATAATCGGCGCGCTTGGCGTTGAGCAGGGCGAAACCGGCTTTCAGGGGACGCTCCAGAAGAAAGGTGTCCCCATCGACCGTCAGAATGTGTTTGTCCTGGGCAACGCTCGTGCCGACGCCGACGGCGGTGAGGATGCCGCCCAGGCCGTGACCGCCCGCGCGCACCCGTTCGGCAAGGGTGCCCTGGGGCACCAGTTCCACATCCAGTTCGCCCGAGATCATCTGGCGCTGCGTTTCGGGGTTGGTGCCGATGTGGCTGACGATGGCCCGGCGCACGAGCCGGGCGGCGATGAGCTTGCCGATGCCCTTGTCCGGGAAGCCGGTGTCGTTGGCGATGACGGTGAGTCCCCGCTTGCCTTGCCGCACGATTTCGTCCATGAGCCGCGGCGGCGTGCCGATCCCCAGGAAGCCGCCGATCATCAGGACGGCATCTTCGGGAATGAGGGCAACGGCTTCTTGTACGGAGAGGATCTTGCTCATTTCATGCCTCTCCCGCCGCAGGTTTGCAAAGGCCGTCCAGTTCCGGGATGTCGAGCGCCATGAGCGAGGAGCTGAGACACTTGCCATGCGCGTCCAGCGCCAGTGTCCGGGTCACGCCGCCGCCAAGCGCGCGCTCCATGACGAAGTTCAGGGCACCCAGGGCGGGCAGGGCGTAGCGCGTGACCTCTCCCCGGACGATGCCGGTGAAGTGCTGGCGCACACGTTCCGGGGTAACGTATTTTTCCAGCAGCGGATAGTGTTCCGGCGCGAAGGCGATCAGCGAGATGTTGGAAATGTCGCCCTTGTCGCCTGTGCGGGAATGAGCAATTTCGCGCAGTTTCATGGTCAGACTCCCAGATAGTGGATTTTCGGAACCGCGATGTCGCGGGGGATCAGCACCGAGGCCACGGCCATGACTTCCCGCGTGTTCTTGCTTGCGCCGCCGCCGCCCGCCGGGCCGTTGGTGTAGAGCGTTTCGACTTCGTTGCCGATCCGGGCCGCGTCCCTGGCCGTGTCGGTTCGCCCGGCGACCCGCACGCGCACTTCGGCGGGGAGGCCCATGGCGTGCGCCGGGCCGTGAATGGCATCCAGCCCGATCAGATCGAAACGCAGTTCGCTCGTGCGCACACAGGCCAGGTTCAGGCGCTCGCAGACGATGTCGAGCGCCAACCGCCCGCGTTCGAGCGCGCCCGGCCCGGCGTAGGAGATTTGCCCTTCGCCGATGTAGCCTTCGAGATGGCCGACGGAAACTTTCAAAGTGTCCGTTTTGGGATGCCCCCGTCCGCCGTCGACCTGCACGCGATCCGGCCCGATTTCGGTGATCGTGACAGCGGAGAAATCGGCCACCACATCCGGCGTCAGGTAGCGGGCAGGGTCGTGGATTTCGTAGAGCAGTTGCTCCTTGCAGGTTCGGGCGCAGACGTTGCCGCCGGAACCCGCGACCTTGGTGATGATCGCGCTGCCGTCCGGTTTGACCTCGGCGATGGGGAATCCCAGGCGGGCAAGATTGGCGACGTTCTTGACTGGCGGATCGGCGAAATAACCGCCCGTGACCTGCCCGGCGCACTCCAGCAAGTGCCCGACGACGGTTCCCTTGCCCAACAGGTTCCAGTCCGCCATCGACCAGTCGAACTCATGGATCAGCGGCGCGAGGAACAGGGCGGGGTCGGCGACCCGGCCCGTGATGATGACATCGGCCCCTTCCTTCAGGGCTTCGACGATGGGCGCGGCCCCCAGGTAGGCGTTGGCCGAAACGATGCCATCCAGGGTCGATACCGGCGCGCCGGTCTCCATGAGGGGGAAATCCCGCGCCTTCAGCTGCGCCAGCACATCGTCACCGGTGATAGCCGCGATCTTCAGCCCCTTGATACCCCGCGCGCGGGCGACTTCGGCGATCTTGGCCGCGCCCGCGAAGGGATTGGCCGCCCCCATGTTGGTGACGATCCGGATACCCCGCTCGTGACAGGTGCGCAAGACGGCTTCCATGCGCTCGGCAAGCAGCGGGTCGTAGCCCTTTTCCGGGTCTTTGCGCCTGGCCTGTTGGGCGAGCGCGATGGTGCGTTCGGCCAGGCACTCGAACACAAGATATTGGATGTCTCCTTTTTCCGCCAACTCCAGCGCGGGTTCGATGCGGTCGCCCGAATAGCCCGCGCCGGCACCGATTCTTATCGTTTTCATGCAGTATCTCCTCATGTCAGAGTGGAAAGACGCCCAGGGCGAGCGCGGCGAATGTCATGACGATGGACGCCGCGAAAAGGAAGGGAATCGAGAACTTCTGGTGCTCGCCCAGGCCGATGCCGGTCAGCCCGACGACGAGGAATGTCGCCGGTGTCAAGGGACTGACCGGAAAGCCGGTGGTCATCTGCCCGAGCACGGAAGCCTGGGCGATCTGGATCGGATCGCCGCCGAAGGTTTTGTACACCTCGGCCACCACGGGCATGACGCCAAAATAGAAGGAATCGGGATCGAACAGCAGGCTCAAGGGCATCGAGACGACGGCCAGCCCGAAGGGAATATGCGAGGCCATCTCCGGCGGCACGAAAGCCACGGCGGATTGCGCCATGGCGGCGAGCATTCCGGTGCCTCCCATGATGCCGGTGAAAGCGCCCGCGGCCAGCAAGATGCCCGCCATCATCAATGCCGCCTTGGCGTGCGCATCCACGCGTGCCCGCTGCATCTTGACGTCCGGATAATTGATCATCAGCGCCAGCACGACGCCGAGCATGAACATGACGACAGGGTCTGCGACACCGGCGATCATCGCCCCCATGACGCACGAGGTCAGCATCAGGTTCAGCCAGAACAGGCGGGGTCGGCGCAGGGCGCGCTCGCTATCCGTGAGCGTGAGCCGGGGCATTTCGGTCGGCGCGGACGAAGGGTCGACTACCGCGCCACCGCTTCTGGAAAGACCGAGTCGCCGCTCCTCGCGTTTTCCGAGCAGGTAAGCGGTGATAAAGACGAAAATCAGCCCGGTGGCCTGTACGAGAATCAGCGGATTGAAGATCGCCGTGGCCGGGACTTCGAGCGCGGCAGCGGAGCGGATCATCGGCCCTGTCCAGGGCAGGAAATTGACACCGGCGGCCATTGAAACCACACAGGCCAGGATGCGCTTATCCATTCCCAGGCGTTCATAAAGCGGAAGCATTGCGGGAATGGTGATGAGAAAACACACCGCGCCGGAACCGTCGAGATGGATCAAAAGCGCCAGCAATGCGGAACCGACGACAATACGGGGGGGACGTGTCCCGACGACACGCAGAATGCGGTCGATGATGGGGTCCATCATTCCCGCATCGGTAACGACGCCAAAGAAAATAATGGCAAAGACGAACATACCCGCAACTGGCGCAATTGCCCGAATACCGCTTACAATAAATTTCCCGGTTTCCAGCCCGAACCCCCCGGCGAGAGCGGCAATGACAGGAATTGCGATGAGTGCGACCAGTGGCGACATTTTGTTGGACATGATGACCGTCAGCAATACGATAATCGTGGCCAGTCCGAGTAGAGCAAGCATTCTTTTTCTCCCTCCAGGGTTTTGCGGTAATGACTACTTTCGACCATCTTGTGTCGGAGCGAAAAACAAGGAAGCGTCGTTTCGGCAAAGATGTGTGCAATGCGATTGTATAAATATGGAAGGGGCAGTAAATTGAATTTATTGAATTACACTGATCCGGTTTTTTTATGTATCAAGGAATAAAACATATCCAGGCATTTCTTGCCATAGCGCGGCTAGGCAGCTTCACGCAATCGGCGCTGGAACTGCACATTTCCCAACCGGCCCTGACAGTCCGGATCAAGCAACTGGAGGAATCACTGGGGGTGCGCCTGTTCGATCGCAACAAGCGTCATGTCGTACTCACGCAGACCGGGCGGGATTTATTGCCGTTTCTGGAGCGGGTGCTCACCGACATGGAGTCGGTGCTGAGAATCAGCCGGGAGCTGGCCTGCATGAAATGCGGTTCGGTGACGGCCGCGGTGCTGCCCACGGTGGCGGCGGGTCTGTTGCCGGAGGCGATCCGGCGCTTTGGCGGCAAGTATCCCGACATCGCCATCAGCGTCATCGACGCCATTGCCGAGCGCATCCTGCACGCCGTGAAGTCGGAGGAAGTCGACTTCGGCATCGGCAGTTACCTTTGGACGGACAGGGAGGTCGATTTCGAGGAACTGCTGGTCGACCGGCTCGGCGTATTCTTTCCGGACGGGCATCCCCTCTCCGGGCGTTCGCGCCTGACCTTGCGGGATGTCGTGGCGTATCCGCTTATCATGCCATGTCGTGGGACGAGCGTCCGGAGCCTTTTCGACCGCGCCATCGAAAAGGCGGCGCTGAAAATCGACCTGGTCTGCGAAACCGTTTATCTATCGACGGCAATCGGCATGGTGCGCGCGGGGCTGGGCGTTTCCATCCTGCCGGAAGCGGCGATACGGGCGGCGGACTGCGGCGGCATGCGGATGACGGGCATCGACGATGACGGACTCGTCCGCCGGATCGGCATCATCCGCAAGCAGAACCGCTCGCTGTCGCCCGCGGCGGGGTGCTTCGTGCAAGCACTGAAAGAAGCATCCAGGGTGCCGATGGCGTATTTCAGCAGCGCGGCAGATTGAATCCGAAACGAGGCTCATATCAAACTGATCGTCATTGCGAGGCGCGAAGCGACGCGGCAATCCATGCGGCTTGTGGATTGCCACGGGCCTTCGGCCCTCGCAATGACAGCGGTTCTCTTTGGGCTTCAACTTGCTGATCTACTCTAAAGAAGTGCATGAATGTCTTATCCCTGTAATTGGTTTTATTTTATCGTCCTCCAAAACGAATATGCGCTCCCTGCATTCCGTTTCTTCGCCTTTTTGTATTTCGTACTGGGCGACGAGCATATTGCTGTCCGCTTTCGAGTACAGAAATGTAATATAGCGGTATCCTTCGCGCGTTCTCGGCGGCGGTTCGGTGCTTGCGAACATCTCCAATGACAAAGCCTCTTTCCCCGTGCTCAAGTCAAACATCAAATAATATCTACACTCCGCGCCGCAGCTATGCGCGGATAGGAAATACTTTCCGGAAAAATTGATCCCCGGTTTTTCCATTATCTTCCCGGATGAATCGCGCCACGATAAACCATCCGGGGCGGCCTTGAACTCATCCGGGAGTCGGATGTCTCCAGCGTAGAGCTTTGCTGGATAATCGGAAAAAACGGGTGGCTTTCCCTGAGGAACAGACATTTGTTTCTTAGCCGGGCGAACAACTGGGCGCGCTGAAGAAAGCTCTCTCTCCATGATCTCGTGAGCCGAATTTTTCCTGAGTCCCCAAAAGACGACTTTTTCAGTGCTCCCAAGCGCCTTGAGAGGAGCAAGCTCATATCCGGAAACAGTGAATAACTTGCCGAAACCTGGAGAGAATGCGGTAATCGTAATATTTGCCGTCAGCCCATCTTCCTCCCCGTTTTGGCAACGAACAAAGTAGACGTTTGAATAAACAAATCCATACGGCAACTTGCAGTCAACGGCACCCCGTACTTTCTCAAGCCATGGTGCCGTGGATGAATAAGCAAGCAGATTTTGTTCGCTTACCGTACCTTCTATTGAGTCTCTTGTCGCTTCTGATGTCCCGCGACAAAAGCCACCAACTGAAACAGCGCCTGTCGAATCGTCGACGGCCCGGATATAGCTACAATCCATGGACAAGGATTCGGCGCTTACTTTTGTAATGGGTGTTATGGTTTTATATTTTGTCCGGGATGAAACGGTTTCATAGATGATGGTCATGCCATTTTCGGGCGATCCGTCAATATACGCATAGTTTTGGCCCAGATTGGTGGTTATTTCCCTCGATTCCGCGACTGCTTTCGCCTGCTCGAATTGCCGCGAAAAATCAACCCTGTCAAGAGATGTGTCACAAGCGCCATATGGGCTGTACAAAAAACCTGACAGGGCAAAAACAATGAGCGATCCTTTGATTTTCATCACATTGCCCCTTCCAGGATTTCTTCGAATATCTCCGCATACCCTTTCATTCTCTCAGCGCAATTCAAGTGTCCGACCACTGTCGTTCCAACGATGAGCGCAAGCATTCCGTTCTCCCCAAAAAACTTTCGTTTGCCGCGCGCATGGCCGCCGCCCGAGGCAGCACCGCCGACCACCTTGCATCCGGCAAGTACGCGTCAAGGTACAAATTCACGGAGATTATGTCAAGTTTGTTGTGGCGAGTGCACGAGCTTTCGTGTGTTGCGAATAAAGCCTATTGTCATTTCAGGTGGAGCATGCTACGCCATGGCCCCTCAAACCTCGCAATGACGCTTATCCGGTGTTTTCTTGACGCATTTGAGTATAATCCCTGACGTCCGGGGCATGCCGCATCGCCTTGGACGAGAAAGCCAGGGAACATCAGGTTAACAGTCATCACAAAGCGCGGCGCGCCGCTTCGCTCACGATGACTATCGGTTTGATCGGGCGTTTACCTGTACAACATGACAACCAGGAGACTACGATGAGTTCGACTCAACCACATGAAACCAAGATCGTCTCGGCGGATGCCACCGCGCTTGGCGTATTTGGTTTGGCTTTGGTGACTTTTGTTGCGTCTACCCAGAAGATGGGCTGGACAACGGGGTCTGTTTATTTGATGCCCTGGGCCTTGTTTCTCGGCTCCATTGCGCAAATATGGGCAGCCGCCGTGGATTTCAAACGCAACAGCTATTTCGGCGCGATTGTATTGGGTGCCTTCGGTCTTTTCTGGATCGCAGTCGCAATGCATTGGGCCATTTCCAATGGCTGGTTCGGATCGCTTCCGGAAAACGCCGACCCCCGGCAATTCGGCTATGCCTGCTTCGGCTACCTGTTTTTCTGCCTTTTCATCACTGTTGCCGCCTTTGAGGCGAACAAGGTCTTCGGGGCCATTCTGGTTCTGATTCTCGTGCTCCTGGGGTCGCTCGGTTCGCAATTGCTTGGCATCAAGCCCGAATTGACCGGCCCATTGGCCGCGTGGGCGGAATTCCTGATTGCGATTCTGGGCTTTTATGCGGCGGGGGCAATTTTCCTGAACGGTTTCTTTGGCCGTCAGATATTGCCCTTGGGCGCACCAATGGGATGGGTGAAAAAGGGCTGAGTGTCCGGAAAAGACGGGCCGCTTCCGGCCCGTCTTTTACCTGCAAACTGCGCACGCGGTGAGTATGCTGTCGACGGCCTGGCAGTTACAAGCACCGTGCCATAGGCCGTATGGATTGCCACGGCGCTACGCGCCTCGCAATGACGAATTTCCCGCCCCGTCATTGCGAGGGCCGAAGGCCCGTGGCAATCTACACAGCGGCGATTACCCGGACTAACGGGCGGTATTGCGGGAATCGCGGGCATATGGATTGCCACAGCCCTTCGGGCTTCGCAATGACGGGTATGGAAGGTGTCGCAATACCCAAAGCCTTGGCCGCAATGCCCAAAACCTTCGTCATTGCGAGCGAAGCGCGGCAATCCATGAGCCGTATGGATTGCCACGGCGCTGCGCACCTCGCAATGACGAATCTCCCACTCCGTCATTGCGAGGGCCGCAAGCCCGCGGAAATCCATACATCATTCAGGGTGGCTTCCGCTCTAAACGATAAAACAGGTTGGGTTCGGAGACGAGATACAGGACGGATTTTTCGTCAAAGGTAACGCCTTCGGCTTGCGGCACGTCGGTGCTCAGACCGTGTCGGCCCCGCCAGAGAAGCATGACAGCCAGCAATTCGCCTGTATCAGCGTATTCCGCGATCGCCCCGGATTCGTCGCTCAACAAAAGCATATTTCCTGTCGCGGCATGTATCTCGACGGAAGAAAGGTCGCGCAGATAAAAACGATAGTCGGGCCGGGAATAGCAATCGCGCACTCCAAGTATCACGCTATTGTCATGCCGGCTCTGCTCTGCTCTGCTCTGCTCTGCTCTGCTCTGCTCTGCTCTGCTCTGCTCTGCTCTGCTCTGCTCTGCTCTGCTCTGCTCTGCTCTGCTCTGCTCTGCTCTGCTCTGCTCTGCT
>JAISNX010000069.1 GCA_031276015.1 Azoarcus sp. | reverse complement strand
GCCAGGTGCAGCTTGTCTATGAGTTGCCGATGAATGAAATCGTGATGGATTTTTTCGACAAGCTGAAATCGGTGTCGCGCGGCTATGCTTCGCTCGATTACGAATTCAAGGAATACCGCACGGCGGACCTGGTCAAGCTCGATATGATGGTGGGCGGCGAAAAAGTCGACGCCCTTTCGGCGATTGTGCACCGCGCCAGTGCACAATATCGGGGCCGCGAACTGGCGGCCAGGCTGCGCGGTCTCATTCCGCGCCAGATGTTCGATGTCGCGGTGCAGGCGGCCATCGGCTCGCACATCATTGCGCGCGAGACGATCAAGGCTTTGCGCAAGAATGTGCTGGCCAAATGCTACGGCGGCGACATCACCCGCAAGAAAAAACTGCTCGAAAAGCAGAAAGAAGGCAAAAAGCGCATGAAACAGGTCGGCAATGTCGAGATTCCGCAGGAAGCCTTCCTGGCCGTGCTGAGAACGGACGAGAGCAAATGATGCGCGTCCGCCATCGTTGAACGATAGGAGCCGATGTGGATTTTTCCAATGTCAATCTTGCCCTGGGGCTGTTCGTGCTGCTGCTCGCCACGGGCACCCTGTGGGCCGCGAATCGCTTTTACGCCGCGCCGCGCCGCGCCCCCGATGTGCCGCAACCGTGGTGGGTGGAATGGGGTGCCGCCTTTTTCCCCGTCGTGCTGGCCGTGTTCATCCTGCGTTCATTCATCGTCGAGCCGTACAAGATACCTTCCGGTTCCATGATTCCGACGCTGCTGGAAGGCGATTTCATCCTGGTGAACAAATTCACCTACGGCATCCGGCTGCCGGTGATCGACCTCAAGATCATCGACGTCGACCGGCCCCGGCGCGGCGAAGTCATGGTGTTCCGTTATCCCCGCGACCCCTCGCAAAACTACATCAAGCGCGTGGTGGGCCTGCCGGGCGACAAAGTCGATTATGCCGACAAGCGGCTCAGCATCAATGGCGAGCCGGTGGCCGTGACGGCGGCAGGCTCCTACCTCCATGCCAATGCTTCCCAATTTTCGCCGCGCTACACCGAAAAACTCGGCGAAGTCGCGCACGACATCCTGCTCGAAAACGACGTGTCGCCATATATTCCGGGCACGAAGAATTTCAGATTCCGCGAAAATTGCACATATACCGTGCGCGGTTTCAGTTGTATGGTACCGGCGGGACATTATTGGGTCATGGGCGACAACCGTGACAATAGTGCCGACAGCCGGGTGTGGGGTTTCGTGCCTGAAGAGAACATCGTCGGGCGGGCTTTCTTCATCTGGTTCAATTTCAACGACCTGAAGCGCGTGGGTCGCTTTTATTGATTTATCGAGGAGAGCACGGCAATGAAACTTCGCCAGCGCGGTATAAGCCTGGTCGGCACGATTCTCGTGGCGATCCTGATCGGCATGGCCTTGCTGCTCGGTCTCAAGATGGTCGGCCCCTATCAGGAATATTTTTCGCTGAAACACATCCTTGCGAAACTTGCCAGCGAGGCGGGCGGCGATGCGCAGGATTTTGAATTGCGCAAACGCTACGAACGCCAGGCCCTCGTCGACGGCATTACCCAGGTCAAACCGGGCGATCTCGTCATTCGCAGGGCGGGCGCGAGCGTCGTGATCGAAGCCGACTATGCGCACAAAGTGCCGCTTGTCGGCAACATCAGTTTATTGATTGATTTCAAGGTCTCAAGCAGGGAAGGCGGCAAATGAAAGAATTCATCGAGCGTTTTCAGAACCGGATCGGTCATGTCTTTGCCAATCCGGCCTTGTTGGAACAAGCATTGACCCACCGCAGCGCCGGGCAGCCCAATAACGAGCGGTTCGAATTTCTCGGCGACAGCGTGCTCAATTGCGCGATGTCGATGGCACTGTTCGACCGTTTTGCCGATTTGCGCGAAGGCGATCTGTCCCGCGCGCGCGCCTCGCTGGTCTGCCAGGACGCGCTTGCCCGCGTGGCGCTCGATATAAACCTGGGCAGTTGCCTGCACCTGGGGGAAGGCGAATCGCGCTCGGGCGGCGCGCGCCGTCCTTCCATCTTGGCCGACGCGCTGGAGGCCGTCATCGCGGCGGTCTGTCTCGATGCCGGATTCGATACCGCGCGGGCCATGGTGGGCCGCCTGTTCGAGCCGCTGCTGGCCGAAGTCAACCCCGTTTTTCCGGGCAAAGATCCCAAAACCGCGCTTCAGGAATGGTTGCAGGGGCGCAGGCTCTCCTTGCCGACCTACACCATGCTCCGGGTGCTTGGCGAAGCGCACGCGCAAGAGTTTGAGGTGGCCTGCGAAGTGCCCAGATTCTCCCTGCGCACCACCGGGCGGGGCACCAGCCGCCGCGCGGCGGAGCAGAAATCCGCGGAATTGGCGCTCGTCCGGCTGAAACAGATGTGAACATGCCGGATACCGCTTCGGATGCCAGCCGGGCCGGTTTCGTCGCCATCGTGGGCAAACCCAACGTCGGCAAATCGACCCTGCTCAATCGCCTCGTCGGCCAGAAAATCAGCATCGTCTCCAACAAGGCGCAGACCACCCGCCACCGGATAAACGGCATCCTGAATGCCGCCGGTGCCCAGTTCGTGTTCGTCGACACGCCCGGCTTCCAGACCCGGCATCGCAATGCCCTCAACCGTGCGATGAACCGCAGCGTCACCCAGGCGCTGGCCGGGGTCGATGTCGTGTTTTTCGTCGTGGAGGCGGGAGGGTTCGACGACCGCGACCGCGAGGCGCTGGCCGTGATTCCGCCCGAGGCCAGGGTCGTGCTGGTCATCAACAAAATCGACCGGCTCGCCGACAAGCGCCGCCTGCTGCCTTTCATCGACCGCTTGCGGACGTTGCGCGAATTCGCGGAGATCGTCCCCTTGTCGGCGGAACGCGGCCAGCACTGCGAGGCCCTGATCGCGGCGGCGGCCCCCCTGCTGCCGTCCGGCGCGCCGCTCTACGGCGAGGACGAAGTCACCGACCGCAGCGAACGCTTTCTTGCTGCCGAATTCCTGCGCGAAAAACTGTTCCGCCTTCTCGGCGACGAATTGCCCTACGGCCTCGCGGTCGAGATCGAAAAGTTCGAGACCGAGGGCGGCTTGCGCCGCATCCACGCCGCGATCATTACCGGCAAACCCGCGCACAAGGGAATCGTCATCGGGAAAAACGGCGACAAGCTCAAGCGGGCGGCGAGCGAAGCGCGCATCGAAATGGAAAAGCTCTTCGGCGGCAAAGTCTTTCTCGAAACCTGGGTCAAGGTCAGAAGCGGCTGGGCGGACGACGAACGCGCGCTCAAAAGCCTTGGGTTTGAATAGTGTTCAGAGCCTCTTCACAATCTCCCGTCTTTCCCGCGCAAGTCCGTTTCAAGCGCGCTCGTGCTCCGAAGCCCCGGCCTTGCGGCAGCCGGAAGACATTGCGCCCGCAGAAGACATCCGGCATACTCTCTGTCATTTTCATCCATGCCGGAGAAATCCATGTCCCGCGAGATCCTCAAGCCCCGGAATGACGCCGTTTTCAAGCGTCTGATGAGTGACACCCGTCTGCTGGTCAGCTTTCTGCAATCC
>JAISNX010000053.1 GCA_031276015.1 Azoarcus sp. | reverse complement strand
GGTTTCAATAATCCCGAAGACGTCAAAGCGGTGCAGCAACTCCTGCAAGACAAGGGGTTCTATAAATACGACGTCGACAAACGATGCGGCATGCTGACCATCCAGGCGATCAAGAAATTTAAGGAGGCGTATGCCATACAGACCCCGGATGGGCTGATTTTCGAGCTTCGCACAGAACCGCGCCCCGGCTTAGGATTGGGTGGTCGCATTTCTCCCATGAAATTGTTCGGTTTGCCCCCCAAAAACAGCCCCGTCATCGATCCCGTCAACTGAATACAGGAATTCCTCTGCCATGAAACTAACTTTCATCGTTGCCTTGTCCCTTCTGTTTGCCAATCCCGCTATAGCTGGCGGTGCTGTGTTTGAAGGGAAAGATCTTAAGGGGTATAGTGTCATTGATGGTCATCAGGTCGTATTTTCGTTATCCGGCGATTTAGCCAAAGCGACATATGGATACATGAAAGAGGATACTAACGTAAGCGCAGGAAATTGTCTCGGAACGACTAAACAATTCCCGGGGTTTCTATGCTCAAAAAATGAGGACACTTTTGAGTGTTTCGTCAAGATAAACCTGGAAACAGGCAGACTTGAAGGCGAAAGCGGAGACTCGTGCGTATATGGTAAAAATATGGCTAAAAAAACGACTATTGCTGCACGCAGTATGTATATCGATGATGAGGTGATGATTTTACATCTTTTCGGCAATACTGCCAAAACTTTGTATAATAAAATGGCCGTAAAACCTATCGATAATAGTCGTGGTGAGTTTGGCTGCCTGGGAGGCTCCTTAAAACAGGTTGATGGGATTTATTGTGCAAAGCTTAAAAATAAGTATTCATGCGATCTTTATATAGACATGGAAAAAAGAATAATAGGTTACGTAGGCGATGGGGGATGTCCACAGGAATGATCTTTTATAAATGGAGAAAAATATAGTCATTCCGAATGGCTTGACGACAGTAACGTGCCAAGGCTGATCCTGTATGATTTGAAGATGCCGGGAGCAAACAATGCTGCCTATTGGGCGATGCGCCTGACCGGGGCGGAATCGCTCCCCACGCTCCACACCTTCACTGAACCGTCTGTGCAAACTGCTTTGCCGGTTAATCCCTTCACGCCAGCAGCACACCGTCCACCAGCCGCAACGTGCGGTCGTTGCGCCGTGCCAGGGTTTCGTCGTGCGTAACCACGACGAAACTCGTCGCCAGCTTTTCATTGAGCGCCAGCATCAACTCGAACACCGCCTCGGCGGTATGGCGATCGAGATTGCCGGTCGGCTCGTCGGCCAGCACGCAGGCGGGATGCGTCACCAACGCACGCGCAATCGCGGTGCGCTGGCGTTCGCCGCCGGAAAGCTCGCTCGGCGTATGGTCGAGCCGATGACCAAGGCCGACCTCGCGCAACATGGCCTCGGCGCGCGCATTGGCATCCTTCCTGCTCATGCGCCGGATATAAAGCGGCATGGCCACATTTTCCAGTGCGGTGAATTCCGGCAGCAGGTGATGGAACTGATAAACGAAACCGAGTGAGACATTGCGCAAACGTCCCCGCTCCGCTTCGGAAAGCGACGAAAAATCCTGCCCCATCAAACTCACCGTCCCGGCGCTCGGCACATCCAGCCCGCCGAGCAGATGCAGCAGCGTGCTCTTGCCCGAACCCGACGCGCCGATGATGGCCAAACGCTCGCCGCGCCGCACCTGGAAATCGACCCCGCTCAACACCTGCACCGCATCGGCACCTTCGCGGAAACGCTTTTCCAGCCCCTTGCAACACAACACCGTTTCACTCATAACGCAGGGCCTCCGCCGGTTTCACCCTTGAGGCGCGCCAACTCGGGTAGATCGCCGCCGCCAGTGTCAGCACGAAAGACACGGTGAGGATCGTCACCACGTCGCTCGCCAGCACTTTCGAGGGCAACTCGCTGATGAAATAAATATTCTTGTCCCACAAGGTCGAACCGGTCAGCTTTTCGAGCGCCGGAATCACGACATCAAGATTGCAGGCAAGCCCCAAGCCGCCCGCCAGCCCCGCGGCCAGCCCGACGACACCGATGATCGACCCCTGGATGATGAAAATCGCCATGATCGACGCCGGGCGGGCACCCAGGGTGCGCAGAATGGCAATGTCGGCGGCCTTCTCCTGCACGGTCATGGTCAAGCTGGCGACGACGTTGAATGCCGCCACGCCCACGATCAGGAACAGGAACAACATCATCATCGTTTTCTCCAGCGCCACAGCGCGGAAGAAATTAGCGTGGATGCGTGTCCAGTCGCGCAGCCCGAGATTCGGCACGCCGATCATCCGGGCCAGTTCGGTTGCCACGACGGGCGCGGCGAACAGGTTCCTGAGCCGCAGCCTGACCCCGCTCACCGCATCGCCCATGCGGTAAAGCGCCTGGGCGTCGGCGAGATGGACAAGCGCCAGCGCCGAATCGTATTGCATCACCCCGGCCTCGAAAATGCCGACCACCTCGAATTGCCGCACTCGCGGAATGACCGCCGCAGGCGTCACCAGCCCCTGTGGCGCGATCAGGGTCAGCTTGCTGCCCGGCCTTGCGCCCAGGGCGCGGGCCAGATCGCGCCCGAGCACGATGCCGAAGCGTCCCGGCTGCAATGCATCGAGACTGCCCACCCGCATGTATTTGGCAAAATCCGCCACCGTGCTTTCAGGGCCGGGAAGAATGCCGCGCACCTGCACCCCGCGCACCGCCTCGCCAGCGACCAGCATCCCCTGCTCGTTCACATAGGGTGCCACCGCTTCCACCTCCGGATGGCGGCTTGCGTCATCCATGACCTGTTGCCACGCGAAAACGCGGGCATTGCCCTCCATGGATTCCACTTCGATATGCGAGGCCACGCCGAGCGTGCGGTCGCGCAGTTCCTCCTGGAAACCGTTCATCACCGACAGCACGACGATGAGCGTCGTAATGCCGAGCGCGATACCGAGAATCGACACCAGCGAGATAAAGGAGACAAGACGGTTGCGTCCCTGGGCGCGCTTGCGCGAGCGGGTGTAGCGCAAACCGGCGAAAAGTTCGTAGAACATCGGGGGGAAACCGGAAAGTGAAAGGGCGCAGCATTCTAACAGGCTGCTCAAAAACTTCCTTTCATCGTTGGCGATGAAAATTTTCCGCCTTTACATCCTTGTGACGCCTGAATTTCGTCCCCTTTCGGGGTTTGGGACGCCTTTCGGTCACATGCGGCGTTGCGATAATTCCCCGCCGCCAAAAAAGTCACACATCCCAAACATCCCGGCGTAGAATGCCAAGCAGTTCCCCACACTCATCCGCTATCAGCGGAGGGTCATCAGAAAATGGCGGGTGGATCATGAAACAGGCACATTTCTTGCTCAGTCAGTTTTTCCTTGTTTCCCGCTTGACTGAAGCCTCGCCGCTCTTTCCTCCGGCCTCGCGCCAGCCTGCTCCCGGCTTCCTTTCCCCCCGCTGGATGCGCCGGACGGCGCGTCTG
>JAISNX010000039.1 GCA_031276015.1 Azoarcus sp. | reverse complement strand
CTCGCGGTCAATCTCATGGCAGGGAGTTTCAAGAAGTACATATAAATTTTTGTTCGGGTTGCAAGCCCTTTGTTTATCCCACCAAGGGAAGGGCGAAGCGGAGGGCTTTGTTTTTCCGGGCTTGCCATTGTCCGAAATATGAGTATATTTATCGGACAAGAATTCATCATGTCCGATCCGATGCCCGCCCTCCCGTCGCAGGTGATGCAACGCATCATCCAGGCTCCGGCCTCCACTGTGTGGACGCCGGGGGATTTTCTCGACCTGGGCGGGCGCGACGCGGTCGACAAAGCCCTGCAACGCTTGACGGCCCGCAATGATCTGCGCCGCATTGACCGGGGGCTGTATGACCGTCCGCGTCTGAACGCGCTCACCCGCCAGATGGCCGCGCCCGATTATCTCAGCGTGATCGAGGCGATCGGGCGGCGCGACCAGTTGCGGGTCATGATCGACGGCATGACCGCCGCCAACGACCTCGGTCTCACCAATGCGGTGCCGGGGCAGGTGATCGTTCTCACCGATGGACGGTTGCGCCCCATCCGCCTGGGCAACATGACCCTGCGCTTCAAACCCGTCGCGCCCAGCAAACTCTATTGGGCGGGCCGCGCCGCCATGCGGGTGGTGCAGTCCCTTTACTGGCTGCGCGATGGCCTGAAAACGGGCAACCTGAGCGACCAGGAAGCCATTCTCGCCAAACTCGCGCGCGTTCTGCGCGATCCGCGCCAGGGGGCGGCCATCCGCGACGATCTGCGCGAGGGTCTGCGCGCGGTTCCCGCGTGGATGCAAAAATGGGTAGGTGAATTGCTCGCCCGCTCCGAAGACGGCACGCAGGAGGCTTCGCCATGAACGAAGGATTTCGCCGCGTCATCGCCGCCTCCGCCCAGGATCGTCGGGATTTGTTCCTGGCCGCCGCCCGCCGTCTCGGTACGCCGTTGCAGAACGTCGAGAAGGATTTCTGGGTATGTTGGGCGCTGGATTTGCTCTTCAACGGTCGAGCCGCCGATGAACCGCGCCTGCTCTTCAAGGGCGGCACGTCGCTGTCCAAGGCGCATGGTTTGATCTCTCGCTTCTCCGAGGACATCGACATCACCGTTTTCCGGGAAGACATCGGCGAAAACGTCGAAGCGCGCGACCTGGAAACGCTGTCCGGCAAACAGCAACGGTTGCGGCTGGCGCGTATCCGACAGGCTTGCTGCCTCTACATCCAGGGGCCGCTCAGGACACGCCTGCAAAACCAGATTGAAACGCTCTTTCGTGAAATCGGCCTCCCCGGTGACAATGTGCTCATCCTCGACCCGGACGACGCCGACCGGCAGACCTTGCTGATTCGTTACCCGCCGGTCGCGGACACCGACGATTATCTCCGGCCTACGATCAAGATCGAAGCGGGAGCGCGCTCGGCGCTTGACCCACATCACGTCGTAGACATCCGTCCCTATGTCGCCGACGATTTGCCGGAAATGAACCTGACTGTTCCCAATGTGCGCGCCATCGACGCAGAGCGCACATTTTGGGACAAAGTCGTGATCCTGCACGGGCTGCGCCGCTGGTTCGATCATCGCGGCGCGTTGCGCCACCAAGGGCATCGCGTTTCACGGCATTACTACGACGTTTGCATGATGTTCCGCTCCCCGCCCGGAGAGCGCGCCGCACGCGATCGTGTTCTCGCCGCCGATTGCGTCCGTCACGCGCGCATGTTCTTCAACAGCGCTGATCTCGACCTGGCAAGCGCATGTCCTGGTTCTTTTGCGCTCACGCCCACGCCAGAAATGGCAGCCGCCCTCAAGTCGGACTACCGGGCAATGGCGGGCATGATTTTTGGAGCAGCGCCAGATTTCAGCGCGGTGCTCGACGCGGTTGAACGGCTGGAACAAACCGTAAACCAGCAAAACTGAGCGCGCCAGGAAAAGCGATCGAGCGCGAATCTGGCTATCTCTGTTTTGTCGTTCAACTTTCAGGCATCCCGTGAAATGCCAATTCTTTCGGCAATTCTCGTTGCGAGACACTGGAAATCCTGATAACAGGCACGCACCGCCTCGATATGCGAACCAAGTGCCCCATCCGCCGATTTCAGGGCAAATTCAGCCCCTGTTCCGTGAACATCCATGCCAAATGATATACAAGCGAAGTCTTGCCAACTCCGCCCTTGGGGTTGAAAAAAGCAACGGTTTTCATGCCTCATCGATCCAGTCTTCGACAGCGAGCACGCCATCGGGAACAAGGCCAAATGCCTTGTCGTGGGTGACGAGCACCGCCTTTGCGGCAATGGCATGGGCCGCGATCATCATGTCGAGCGCGCCAAGTGTGATGCCAGCCGCCGCACAGGATGCCCACAAATCACCATGGATTGTGGCGGCGGCAGCGTCCCACGGCAATATCTGGACGCGCAACAAAAACTCCCGGATCAGCTCGTAGGACGACCTTTGCGCGCCAGGCCATACAGCAATTCGGCTTGCGTGACGGCGGACACGACAATGCCCTCCATCGGCAGCGCCGCCAGGCGATGGCGGACTTCGGGCGGATTTCCCTTGATGACGTAGCTCGCCATGTTGGTATCCAGCATGAAGCGGTTCAAAACAGATTCCTCTCTTCCGCCGACAGGGTTTCACGATCCTCCATGAAA
>JAISNX010000031.1 GCA_031276015.1 Azoarcus sp. | reverse complement strand
TGCTCGGGCCGTTACAGTCCGGGGATGAAAGTGCGCCACGTGCGCGACGGGCGCGACATGAAACTCGCCAACGCCCTCACCTTCATGGCCAACGAACGGGTACTGAAGGAAGACGGCGTCGCCGGAGACATCATCGGCCTCCACAACCACGGGCAATTGCAGATCGGCGACACCCTGACCGAAGGCGAGACGCTCACTTTCAGGGGCATCCCCTACTTCTCGCCGGAGCTTTTCCGCGCCGCGCGCCTGCGCGATCCACTCAAATCCAAGCAACTGCAAAAAGGCTTGCGTGAACTCGGCGAGGAAGGCGCGATCCAGGTCTTCGAGCTGGAAGGCGGGCAAATGCTGCTCGGCGCGGTCGGACAACTGCAATTCGAGGTCGTTGCCCAACGCCTCAAGGACGAATACAAAGTCGATGCCATTTTCGAGACCGCCGACATCCATACCGCGCGCTGGCTCGTCTTTCCCGATGAAAACACCCGCCGCGACTTCGGGCGCGAACAGGCATTGCGCCTGGGACATGATGTCGACGGCAATCCGGTCTACCTTGCCAGCAGCCGCTACAACCTCGAAGTGACCATGGAAAAGTGGCCGAAGGTGGCCTTCCACGCCACCCGCGAACACGGGCAGATACTCGCCTGATCCCGCCATGCCGACGAATACCCCCGAACACGAGGAAGGCACGACCCGGCGCATGGGGCGTGGCATGGCATGGCTGGCGGCCCTGTCGCTGCTCGGCCTGTTGTGGCTGTTCTTCGCGGGCATCGAGGAACGGCGCGACAACCCAAACCGCAAACTTGCCGTCGTGCCCGGCAGCACGGGCGAACTGGTGCTGAAGCGCAACCGCGCCGGTCACTACATTGCGCCCGGCACCATCAACGGCCAGCCGGTCACGTTCATGCTCGATACCGGCGCAACCCAGGTGGCGCTCCCCGCGAAACTGGGGGCGAGCCTCGGCCTGTCCGCCGGGCCGGTCGTGCGGGTTTCCACCGCCAACGGCTATGTCGAAGCACGGATGACGATCATCGACGAACTGGGCCTTGGCCCCTTCATCGTCCGGCAGGTACAGGCCAGTCTCAATCCGGGGATGGATCACGACGACACCATCCTGCTCGGCATGAACGTGCTCAAACGGCTGGAATTCACGCAGAGCGGGGACACGCTCATCCTGCGTGCCCTGCCGCCGCCGCAATAGCGCGTTTCGGGTTCAACAGTCATACCGGGAATTTGCCCGCACAAGGCCCGGCTATTTTTTCTCCGGCCAAACTACGATTTTTCCCTCGCCTCGATGGCAACGGCCACATCGTCCATGGCGGCCTCGTCCGTCACCACCGCTTGCCCGATGCCGCGCAGGAGCACGAAGCGCAGTTTGCCCGCTTCGACTTTCTTGTCGTGCGCCATGAGTTCCAGGTAGCGCGGCACGCCCAGGGCCGGGCCTGTGACCGGAAGTCCGGCGCGCGCGAACAGGCGTTCGATGCGGGCAAGATCCTCTTCGCCAAGCCAGCCCATGCGGCGGGAAAGCTCCGCCGCCATCATGGTGCCCGCCGCTACCCCCTCGCCGTGCAGCCATTGTCCGTAACCGAGTCCGGTTTCGATGGCGTGGCCGAAGGTGTGACCGAGGTTGAGCAGGGCACGCATGCCCCGCTCGGTTTCGTCGGCGGCGACGATCTCGGCCTTGTGGCGGCAGGATTGTTCGATGGCCCAGCCCAGGGCCTCGGGTTCCAGCGCGCGCAGGGCGTCGATGTTCCGCTCCAGCCAGGCGAAGAATCCGGCATCGCGGATCAGGCCGTATTTGATGACTTCGGCCAGTCCGGCAGAGAGTTCCCGCGCGGGCAGGGTGGAGAGGGTTTCGGTGTCGGCCAGGACGAGCCGGGGCTGGTGGAAAGCCCCGATCATGTTCTTGCCGAGCGGGTGGTTGATCGCCGTCTTGCCGCCCACGGAGGAGTCGACTTGCGCAAGCAGGGTGGTCGGTATCTGGATGTAGTCGATGCCGCGCTGGTAGCTCGCCGCCGCAAAGCCGCTCATGTCGCCCACGACGCCGCCACCCAGGGCAATGAGGGTCGTGGCGCGTTCGCAGTGTTCGCGCAGCAGGGCGTCGAAGATGAGGTTGAGCGTCTGCCAGTTCTTGTGCGCTTCGCCGTCGGGCAGGACGACGCCGACGACTTCCAGGTTTTCCAGGCGCAGGCCCGCGCACAGACGTTCGAGGTAGAGCGGCCCGACGGTTTCGTTGGTGACGACAGCAACTTTGCGCGCGCGCAGTTTCGGCAGGATCAGGTCGGGGCGTTCGAGCAGGCCGCGCCCGATGTGGATCGGGTAGGCGCGCGCGCCGAGGTCGACGTTCAGCGTGCGCACAGGGTTTTCCTCCCGAAATCGTCCAGCGCCTTTTCGATGTGGTTCGCCATCGTCATGGAGCCGCCGCGCTCGCCGTCGATGATGATGTCGGCAATTTCGCGGTACAGGGGGTCGCGCTGGCGGTAGAGTTCCTCGATGCGGGCGCGCGGGTCGGGCACCTGGAGCAAGGGGCGGTTGCGGTCGTGGCGGGTGCGCTCCCACAGGACGTGCGGCGGTACGTCGAGGTAGATGACGGTGCCGCGCCGCACCAGCAGGGCACGGTTGCCGGGGTCGAGCACGGCTCCGCCGCCGGTGGCGACGATGATGTCGGGTTCGGCGGTCAGTTCGTCCAGCATGCGCGATTCGCGGCGGCGAAAACCGGCTTCGCCTTCGATGTCGAAGATGATGGGAATCGAGACGCCGGTACGCGCAATGAGTTCGTGGTCGCAGTCGGCGAAGCGCATTGCCCGGCGGCGCGCCAGTTCGCGCCCGACCGTCGTCTTGCCCGCACCCATCATGCCTACCAGAATCAAACAGCCCACGGAGCTTGTCACCGCATTGCAATGAAAAAGGCGGCGTCCCCTTGAGACGCCGCCCCGTATCATACAGGCGAACGCGGAACTTCAGCGCAGGGTCAGGGATTCGTCGACGATGCGCGGGGTGACGAAGATCAGCAGTTCCGTTTCGGACTTCGTCTTGTTGGTCGTCCGGAAGAGGTGGCCCAGGAGCGGTATGTCGCCGAGCAGGGGCACCTTGGTCACGCTGGTCAGTTCGTCTTCGGAATAGATGCCGCCGATGACGACCGTGCCGCCGTTTTCGATGAGCACGTCGCTCTTGACGTTCTTGGTTTCGATCGGCGGTTCGGTGCCGCTGGTGGTGGCGAGCGGCCTGTCCTTGTTCACCTGGATGGCGAGTTGCAAGCGACCGTCCGGGGTGATCTGCGGCTTGACCCGGAGCGCGAGCACCGCTTTCTTGAACGAGGTGGAGGTCGCGCCGGAACTGGAGGCTTCCTGGTAGGGGATTTCGGTGCCCTGCTCGATCAGCGCCTCGACATTGTTGGCGGTCAGCACGCGCGGGCTGGAGATGGTGCGCGCCTTGCCGTCGGTTTCCTGCGCCTGGAGTTCGATGTTCAGGAAGCGCGTCAGGCTGCTGTTGACGAGGGTCAGGCCGAGCGTTCCGAACGGACTCGCCAAGTCTTTTCCGCTCCAGCTTGACGCGCCGTTACCGCCTTCGGTCCTGCCGGGGGAAAATACATCAATACTGTCGTATACACCGCCAGGCTTGGTTTCGGATATGACGGGATAGACATTGCCCAATAGATCCTCTTTCAGTTCGGTATTCGCAAAATTGGCGTGACCAAACCCGATCTGCGCGCCATTGCCCAGGCTTTTCAGTTTCATGTCGCCATAGCCCAGTTTCGCGCCAAGATCGCGGGCGAAGTCCTTGCTGGCCTCGACGATGCGCGCTTCGATCAAGACCTGGCGCGGCGCGATGTCGATTTCGGTAATCACCCGGCGCACGTCGGCGAGGCGGGAGCCGACATCGGTCACGAAAACCTTGTTGCTGCGGTCGTCAACCACGACGCTGCCGCGCTTGGACAGCACGGTCTGCCCCTTGGCTTGCAGGAAGCTGGTGATTTCGGTGGCGCGGTGGTAGTTGATCTGGAAGCTCTCGGTTTGCAGCGGTTCCAGTTCCTCGACCTGCGCCCGCGCTTCGTTGATGAGTTTTTCGCGCGCGGCAAGCTCGTCCCCCGGCGCGATCCAGATCACGTTGCCGTTCTTGCGCATGTCCAGCCCCTTGGCCTGGAGGATGATGTCGAGCGCCTGATCCCAGGGCACGTCCTTCAGCCGCAGGGTGAGGTTGCCCTGCACGGAGTCGGAGGTGACGATGTTGAAGTCGGTGAAGTCGGCGATGACTTGCAGCACCGAGCGCAGGTCGACGTTCTGGAAGTTGAGCGAAAGTTTGTCGCCCGCGTATTTGACGCGCCCGCCGCCCCGCTGCACGAGTTTGTCGGGGTCTTCGATGACGCGCTTGACTTCGAGGATGAACTGGTTGTCGCTCTGGTAGGCGTTGTGTTCCCACAATCCGGTCGGCGTCACGGTCAGCCGGGCGGTGCCGCCTTGTTGTTCGGCCTGCAAGAATGTTACCGGCGTGCCGAAGTCGGTGACGTCGGAGCGGCGGCGCAGGTTGTCCGGCAATACCGTGCCGGGAAAGCTCACGAGCAGCTTGCCGCCTTGCTGGCGCACGTCGACCCCGGCATCCGCGTTGGAGAGTTGGACGATGATCCTGCCTTCGCCGCCGGTGCCGCGCCGGAAGTTGATGTCGCTGATGCTGTGCCCCGCGGACGGCGCGCCGACATGGCGGGGGGCAGGCGTGCCGACCCGGCTGAAGGCGGGCGCGCGGGCGGACGATGCCGCAAGCGGAACGCCGCCCGCGCCAAGGGCGATGGTCACTGCGTTACCCTCGACACGCACGTCGTAGGGCAGCAGGCGCGCCAGATTGAGCACCAGCCGGGTGCGCTCGCCCACCTGGACGATGTTGGCGCTGCGCAGGTCGCCGCGCTCGATGCTTTCCATGCCCCGCCCAAGGCCGTTGGCCGTGGCGGGAAAGTCGAAGGCGATGCGCGGCGGATTGGCTACGGTAAAGCTGGCGGGAATCGCCGCCAGGGGCGTCTGGGTGGTCAGGCGCACATGCACTGTGCCGCCGTCTTCGGCGACTTCCATCGCCTGGATGCTGTTGAGATAAGCGCCAGCCGATGCCTGGGGTGGGTCGCCTGCCTGTGCCCACGCCGGGTTTGCCGGTGCGAACATTCCAATCGCTGCCGCCAACAACAGCAACGTGCCGATCCGCTTATTCATTTTCCAGCCTCCTGCCGCTCTTGTAGCCGCAATGTACTGATACGTTCGATCCAGCCTTCGTCGAGGTCTTCGATCAACTCCTGAAGCTCCACCCTGTCTTCGGTAATCGCAATGATTCTCCCGTGATGCTGCCCAACAAAATCGCCTGTTTTCACCTGGTATAAAACGTCGCCCGCCTGGACGAGCGCGTGAATTTCCTTGTCTTGCGCCAGCACGCCGACCATCTTCAATGTTTCCAGCGGAAAAGCTTCCAGCGGCTTGCGCTGCCGGTCGGGGTTGAGGCGCGGATCGTCGAAATGGCGCTTTTCCAGCTTCACCGGTTCCAGCCGGGCGGTGTCGAAGGGTTCCGCCGCGTCCGTGGCGATGTAGTCGACCACCGGGAATATCTTGATTTCCGGCAGGGGCTTGACCGCGCCGTGCATGCCGACAGCCTGTTCTTCCATCCATTTCTGGATGTCTTCCTGATCGTTCGCGCAGCCTGCCAGCGAGGCGGCGCACAGCATCGCAAGGGCAAACGCGCCTTTCATTTCTTCGCTCCCTGCTGCTTCGCCAGTTCGTCCTGCTCAAGATAGCGATAGGTTTCCGCCGTCGCGTCCAGCCGCAAGCGCCCGTCGCCCGCACCGGCTTTCTTGCCCTGGGCAGGCGCGGCGGCGGTGAGCAGCAGATTCTTGATGGTGACGATGCGCGGCATCCGGGCGACATCACTGGCGAATTCGCCAAGGCTGTGGTAGTCGCCGGTCACGCTGATCTGCACCGGCACCGCGGCGTAGAACTCCTTGATTTCGTCCTTGGCCGGTTTGAACAGATCGGATTGCAGGCCGCGCCCAAGCCCGGCGTGGTTGATGTCCGAGAGCAGGGATTCCATTTCGGCCTTGCCGGGCAGTTGCCTGACGAGGGTTTCGAGCTGGCGGTTGATTTCGGAGAGTTGCCGCCGGTATTCGTCGATGTTGACGGCCTGCCGCTTTTTGCTGACCCAACTTTCGCGCAATTGCTGTTCTTTTTCCCGGCTTTGTTCCAGCGCGACCCGTTGCGCCGAGCCGTCGAACAGCCATCCGCCCACGAGCACGGCAAGCAGCACCGCCACGAAAGCGGCAATCTTGGGCGCGAGCGGCCAATCGCCGGGGTCGTTGAGATTCAGGCCCTGGAAGTCGTTCTGCAATTGTTGGAAATCGAAGCCCATGGCGCTTACCCTTTCCCTGTCGCGGTTTCCGCCGTGTCGTCCACCGGCGCGATGGCATGCTTGATGTAGACGTTGATCTCGAAGCCGTAGACACGCCGGTTGTTGAGCATTTCCGCCACGCTGCTGACGACTTCGGTATTTCCTGTGAACAAGGGCGATTCGTTCAGGTTGACCATCAACTGCGATACGCGCGCATTGGATTGCGCATAGCCTTTCAGGGTGATTTTGTTGTCCGATTGTTTCACCGTGGTCAAATAGGCTCCCATCGGCAGACGCGCGTTCAATTCGTTGAAAAGATGCACGGTTTCGGCCCGGTTGTTCTGCAAGGTTTCGATGACCTGCTTGCGGGCGAGCAGCCTGCCGATCTGGTTGCGCAAATCCTTGATCTCGACGATGACACCGTCGAGTTTGGCGATTTCGTTTTCGATATAGCGGTTGCGCGCCTCCTGGCTGTCGATGTGCTGGGCATTGACCGCGTGCGCCAACAGCCAGACGACGACGCCCAACAGGCACATCATCATGGAAACCGCATAAAACTGCTTGCGCCGTTCTTTGCGTTTTTCTTCGCGGTGCGGGAGGAGGTTGATCCGGATCATGCGTCGAACCTCCGCAAGGCCAGGCCACAGGCCACCATCAGGGAGGGAGCCTCGGCCATCAGTTTTTTCGCGCCGACTTTCTTCGGCGGGGCCATGCCCATGAAGGGATTGGCCAGGAGTGTCTGCACCTGGGTACGTCCGCTGACAATTTCCGTCAATCCGGGAATGACCACGGTGCCACCGGCGAGCATGATGGCATCGACTTCGTTGTATTGCGTGGAGGTGAAAAAGAACTGCAAGGCGCGCGACACTTCGAGCGCCAGGTTTTCCATGAAGGGTTGCAGCAGACTCGCCGCGTATTCTCCGGGCAGGCCGTTCGTGCGCTTGGCCGTTTCGGCCTCGTCCGGACTCATGCCATATTGGCGGGCAATATCCTGGGTGAGGTGATTGCCGCCGAAAGCCTGCTCGCGCGAATAAACCTTTTGCCCATTGCGGAAAACCATGAAATTCATCGCGGTCGCGCCGACATCGACCAGGGCGATCAATTTACCGCTGGCCGCGCCCGGCAGTTGCCGCAGGGCCAGCTCGAAAGCGGCTTCGAGCGCCAGGGCGTCGACATCGACCACGGACACCTTGAGGCCACAGGCTTCCACCACGCCGACGCGATCCTCGACCTTTTCCTTGCGCGAGGCCGCCACCAGCACCTCGACCTCGCCGGGCAGGCCCGCCGGGCCGATGATCTGGAAATCGAGATTGACTTCGTCCAGCCCGAACGGAATATACCGGGCGGCCTCGGCCTCGACCTGTATCTCCATGTCCAGTTCGCGCAAGCCGTCGGGCAGGATGAGCTTCTTGGTAAAGACCGCGGAGGCGGGTAAGGCGATGGCGACGTTCTTCACCCCGGAGCCGAAGCGCCGCAGCGCGTGCCGCACGCTTCCGGCCACGGCGTCGAAATTGGCGATGTTGCCGTCCATCACGGCCCCGCGCGGAAGCACTTCGACCACGTAACGCTCGACGCGCAGGCTGTTCCGTTCGCCCGCTGCCAGTTCCAGCAATTTGACCGACGAGGAAGAAATATCGAGTCCCGCAAGCTGGCGAGACTTCATGCGAAAGAAAGACGTATCTATCACGACAAGAACCTTTTATTTCTTCACATCCAGGCAAGCGCGCCGGATACATCCCGAACCGCATCCCGACAATATGCGAAGCCAGTGTAGGCCCGCCTGTCGATGCGCTACAAGCAAGTATTCACTGCAAAGACTTCGTGGAGTGACATTCTTCTCGCACGGTAATGGATACGAATTCACAGGTCGACGCCGATACGCCCTGCCCCGCAAATTCCTCGCGCGAAGCGCCGTCGCACGGTAAATGCCGATTTATCGCAATGACGCAAAAATCGGGCATTCGTACAATTATCTCGCCGCCCCCTGGTGTCGTCCGGGAAAAGCCCGTGCGCCAGATATAATGCGTTCCGTCCCTATTTCATCCCGAGATATGATGCGCTGGTTTCTCTACCCGCTCGCCGCATTACTGGCGCTGATAGCCATCGGCATCGCCACGCTGGTCGCAATCTCCATCCTGGCCTGGCCCAAACTACCCTCCCTGGAAGCCCTGACCGACTACCGTCCCCGCGTGCCCCTGCGCGTCTACACCGCCGACGGGCACCTCATCAGCGAATTCGGCGAAGAACGGCGAACCGTGGTCAAAATCCAGAATGTCCCCCTCCAACTCAAACAGGCCCTGCTCGCGGCGGAGGACGAAAACTTCTACAACCACATGGGCATCGACCTCCCGGGCCTTGCTCGCGCCTTCATCAACAACCTGCGTTCCGGCTCGCGCGGCCAGGGGGCCTCGACGATCACCATGCAGGTGGCGCGCAACTTCTTCCTGACGCGGGAGCGCTCGTACAGCCGCAAACTGTACGAAATCCTGCTTGCGCTCAAGATCGAAAACAACCTCGACAAAGACCAGATCCTCGAACTCTACGTCAACCAGATTTTCCTCGGCCAGCGCGCCTACGGCTTCTCCGCCGCCGCCCGGATCTACTTCGGCAAATCGCTCGCCGACCTCAGCCTGGCCGAATCCGCCCTGCTCGCCGGGCTGCCCCAGGCCCCCACCCGGATCAACCCCATCTCCAACCCCCTGCGCGCGCAGCAGCGGCAACGCTACGTCCTGCGTCGCATGCTCGAATCGGGCTTCATCACCGAAGCCCAATACCAGCAGGCCGCCAGCGCCTCCCTGCGGACGGCATCCGGCAGCGCCCTCGACCCCCGCACCGCCAACCCGGTGCATGCCGAATACATCGCCGAAATCGCGCGCCAGATCGCCGTCGAACAATTCGGCGAACGGGCCTACCAGGGCGGATTCAAAGTCATCACCACCATCACCCGCGCCGAACAGGAAGCCGCCTACGCCGCCCTTCGCCAGGGCGTGCTGGACTACGACCGCCGCCACGGCTACCGCAGCCCGGAAAAATTCCTCTCCCTGCCCTCCGACACCCTGGACGAAGAACTGCTCGACGAAGAAATCGTCCAGGCGCGCGACTACGGCGATTTACTCGCGGCCATCGTGCTCAAGGTTGCGCCGAAAGAAGTCACCGCCTACCGCAACGGCCAGATCATCCAGATCACGGGCGACGGCCTGCGCTTCGCCGCCCCCATGCTGAGCAACAAAGCGCCGCAGACGCGCCGGATACGCCGGGGCGCGCTCGTGCGAATCCGCAACACCGCCAAGGGATGGGAAATCGCCCAACTCCCGGACGTCGAAGCCGCCCTGCTGTCGATAGACGCCCACACGGGGGCCGTGCGCGCCCTGGTGGGCGGGTTCGACTACAACCGCAGACAATTCAACAACGTCACCCAGGCGGAGCGCCAACCGGGTTCCAGCTTCAAACCCTTCATCTACTCCGCCAGCCTCGAACGCGGCTACGCCCCCGGCTCGCTGATCGCGGACGAACCCCTGTACTACCCGGCGGGCGGCATCACCGGGCACGAATGGATGCCGCACAACTACGACGGCAAATTCAGCGGCATCATCACCCTGCGCGACGCCCTGGCGCACTCCAAGAACATCCCCGCCATCCGGCTGCTCGAAGACATCACCCCGCGCTACGCCCAGAGCTACATCAGCCGCTTCGGCTTCAACACCGCCCACCACCCTCCCTACCTGACCATGGCGCTCGGCGCAGGCTCGGTCACGCCCTGGGAAATGGCGAGCGCCTACGCCGTATTCGCCAACGGCGGCTTTCGCGTCCATCCCTACGTCGTCAAGGAAATCCTCGACAGCAACAACAGGCCGATTGCCCGTGCCACGCCGCAGATCGTCGGCGAAAACGCGAAACAAGTCATCGACGCGCGCAACGCCTGGATCATGACCTCCATGCTCCAGGATGTCGTGCGCCGCGGCACCGGCGCGCGGGCGCGCAGCCTCAACCGCAACGACCTCGCGGGCAAGACCGGCACCACCAACGACTATGCCGACGCCTGGTTCTGCGGCTACAACCCGCAAATCGTCGCCGTCTCATGGATCGGCTTTCCCACCCCGCGCAACCTTGGCCGGGGCGAAACCGGCGGCACTGCCGCGCTGCCGATCTGGATCAACTACATGCGCACCGCCCTTGCCGACATCCCGGAAACCGCCCTCCCCCGCCCGACGGGCATCGGCACCGCCAAGGCCGGGAGCGGCAACCGCGACGACGTCTACTACGCCGAAAACCAGCCGCCCGCCCTGGAAGAAGCACCCGAAGAAGACGACGCCGACTGGTTCAGTTCCCTGTTCAACCTGCCCGGCGGCGAACGACACACCCCGCCTGCCCGCCCACCGCAACAACGGCCCGCCCCGGTCGAAGAACGACTGTTCGGGCGATGACCGCAACCTGAACCGCAAACCGGAGAACGCTCATGAAGCGACTTTTTCCTGCCCTGTCCTGCCGCGCGGGGCTACTCATGCTCGCGGCCCTGGCAACCCTGGCCGCCCTGCCCTGCACCGCCCGCGCGGACACTGCCGACATCAGCGCGGAATACAGGACACTCCACGTCGGCACCTGCCCGGAAGATCGTGCCAAGGCCGTGGAACCGCGCAACACCTGCGCCAAGGCCGAACTCCTGTTCGTACAAATCCCGAAAATGCCCTGGCTCGACCGCCTGCTTGCCCAATCCGCCATCCTGCCGATGTTCTCCGAGGTACTGGGCAAAAAACGCTTGCCGCCCCTCGCCCCCGACGAAGTCGTGAAAACCCGCTACCTGGAACTGCTGAAAACCCTGATTCGCCGTGAAAGACCGGCCAAGATCGACTTTTCGGCATCGCTGATGGGCTGCGACGAAAATAATCGCGCGCAGGAAACGAACCGCCCCCGGCCGGAGTTCTTCGGCCCGCTATTGCAACTTTGCCTGACCCATACCCTGTCGCGCGAAGGCGAAGCGCACCCTGATGGCCCGTCGGGCGGCTCCATCGTCATCGACACCGACAAACGCAAAATCCTGACCTTCGGCGACCTCATCCTGCCCGGTCGGGAAAAGGCGCTCGAAACGCTCCAGCGCGCCGCCTTTCGCGCCACCCTGAAAACGCGGGACGACATGACGGAGGCGGCCATCGAGGAACACCTCGCCACGCCGCCGTTCGCTTTCCATCTGGGCAAGAACTGGCGCATCGCCAAGGACGGCCTGATTTTCGGCTACGGCATGTACGAGATCGGCCCGCGCACATTCGGCAGGCCGGAAATCTTCATCTCCAGGCACGAGCTGGAAGGCATCGTCCGGCCCGACATCCTGACCCACATCCCGTAAACGCCGCGGCGGGGCGCGCTGCCGGAAACCCGCGCCCTGCCCCGCTCAGGCCGCTTCCGCCAGCAGCTTTTCCAGCAAAGCGTGCAGCGTCGGGAAATCCGGCTCGCCCAGATACTTATGCACGATTCGCCCCTGGCGGTCGATGAGGAAAGTCGTCGGCGTCAGGCGCACGCCGCCGAAACCGCGCGCCACCGCATCCCCGGAATCGAGCGCGACCTTGAACGGCAAGGCGTTTTTCTCCACATAGGCGCGCACTTGCGCCTCGGGATCGTAACTCATTGCCATGGCAAGGGTTTCCAGCCCGCGCGCGGCGAATTTATTATGGGTTTCGACCAGCTTCGGCATTTCCGCGACGCAGGTCGAACAAGACGTGGCCCAGAAGTTAATTAGCACCACCTTGCCGCGCAACGCGGCGGTATCGACGCGCTCGCCCTGCAAGGTCGTCAAATCGAGCGCGGGCATCGGCGGCCTGGCAGCATGGACAAAAAAACCGCCCACGGCGAGCACGACGACGACGAGCAGGGCAAGAATACGGATTTTCATCGCAAAATAAACGCTTGACTACGAACGAACAGGGAGGCGAACCGCAACGGTCAAGGGTTTCCCAATGCTTTTTCGATTTTCTTGTCGGTACTGTACTGACTCAGCGCATACACAGACCAAAGCGCCGCCGGAAGCCAACCGATGAGCGTCAACTGCAAAAAGAGGCAAATCACGCCTGTGAAAGGTCTGCCAATTGTAAAAAACTGCAACCAGGGCAAAAAGATGGCAAGAAAAAGCCGCATGATGACAATTCCCTGAAAGAATAATGGAAACCCGAGATCACTACCGGCACTAAACCGGAGGACTCCCGAATGAGCCGTAACCCATTGGTTCAAAAAGAAAGTTACCTTATTCCCGCATCGAAAACGGACTCAATCATGGACTGATTCCCGCTCGTTGGCAAGCCAGGTTCCCCTTCTTGCGCTTCCCGGGCAGGATTCATCCAGTCCGGCCCATATGTCATGATACGCAAGAAACTTCCCATCGGCATCCAGCCCTTCCGCGAAATCCGCGAGGACGACTGCTACTACCTCGACAAGACCGCCTTTGTTCAGAATAAGCAAGATTCCGCAGCATTCTCGGCGCTCAAATCCAGCGCCCGGTCATGGAAAGCGGCGACGCTTTCCCTGTGCGCAACGCTGACGATGGCCGCATTGGGCAGGCGTTTCTGCACCAGGCGATACATCGCGGCCTCATTGGCGGGGTCGAGCGAGGCGGTGGATTCATCGAGGAAGAGCCAGTCCGGTTTGTGCAGCAAAACGCGGGCGAAGGCCAGGCGCTGCTGCTCGCCGGGCGAGAGAAGTTTGTCCCAATTGTCGTGTTCTTCCAGACGCCCGGTCAGGTGCTCCAGCTTCACCGCCCGCAAGGCTTCGATGCACTCGCCCATGCTGAGCCATTGCTCGTCGCCGGGGTAGCACAGACAAGCGCGCAAGGAACCGATGGGCAGGTAGCTTCTCTGCGGCAGGAACATCTTCGCGCCGTCCGGCAGGGCGATTTCGCCTTCGCCGTGCGGCCAGAGTCCGGCCAGCGCGCGCAAGAGGGTGCTCTTGCCCGCACCGGAATGTCCCCGTATCAGCCAGCGTTCGCCAGCACGGATGTTCAGTGCATTGATGCGTGCAAGGTGCTCGCCATTGGGCAGGCACAAATCCAGCGCGCGAATGGCGAGGCAATCAGACTGGATATTGTGCGTGACGGCAATGCCGCCCGCCTCCCGCATTTTCATCGCTGTGTCGAATTCGATCAGGCGCTGGAATACCGCTCGCAAAAGCGCCAGGCTCTTGTAGGTGGAAATGAACCACGAGAGCGCAATACGCACCCGGTTGACTGCCTGCGTCAGTTGCTGCACCGCGCCCAGGCTGATCAAGCCCGCGAAATAACGCGGCCCGATAATGAGGAGCGGCAAATACGAGCCGATTTCGATATAGGCTTCGTGGAACAGGGTAATGCGTTTCGTGTAATCCATGACGCGCCGCCAATTATCGCGGATTGCCTTGAATGCGGCGGAGAGGCGCACGGTTTCCGCGCGAGCGCCGGAATAAAAGGCGATCTGTTCGGCGTTCTCGCGCACGCGCACCATCAGGAAACGAAAATGCGCTTCGCAACGTTGCTGGTGATAGTCGGCACGCACCAGCGGATGACCGATTTTTTCCAGGAGCCAGGTGCCGCCCAGCGCGTAGATCACCGCGACCCACAACATGTAACCGGGGATTTCGACAGAGACGCCGCCCAACGCGAAAGCAAGGCTGCCGGAAAGATTCCAGACAATCACCGCATGAGAGACCAGGCCGCTCAGGTTTGCAACAAACCCCAATGACAGGCGCAGGCTGTCATGGGCCATCATTTGCAGGTCTTCGCCGATGCGCTGATCCGGATTGTCGACGCTGCCGGAGCGGGCAATGCGGTACCAGACTTTTTCGTCCAGCCAGCGATGGAGAAAGACATCGGTCAGCCAGGCGCGCCAGCGCATTTCCAGCGCCTGAAAGAACCAGATGCGCATGGTCGCAAATACCGACCAGAAACACATGATGAAGATGTAGACCCACAACAGATTCCAGAAAGCGCCGACATTGTGCGATTCCAGGGCATCCCAGTAATTGCGGTGCCAGTACGAAAGACGCACGGAAAAATACGTTTGCGCCAGATCAATCCCGATAATGATCGCCAAGAGTCCGCGCCCACGCCAACGGTCTTCCGAAACCCAGTAGGGCAGGATCAGACGCCAGGCACGGACGAACCATTCGCGCCAGGACACAGGCTGTCCGCCGTCGACGGCGGGCGGGGCCGGATTCAGCGGCATCGTCGTGGGTTCAGCGGACATCCCCGCAATCTCCGTTCCCCATCATATCCAGCGTCCTGTCGTGAAAAGCGGCCACGCCCTCCCGATGCGCAACGCTGACGATGGCCGCATCGGGCAGGCGTTCTTGCACCAGGCGGTACATGGCCGCTTCGTTGTCGGGGTCGAGCGAGGCGGTGGACTCATCAAGAAAGAGCCACGCCGGTTTGTGCAACAAGACACGTGCAAACGCGAGGCGCTGCTGTTCGCCGGGCGACAGGCGCTTGTCCCATTGATCGTGTTCTTCCAGTTGGCCGGTCAAACCTTCCAGCCTGACCGCGCGCAAAACCTCGATGCACTCGCGCGTGCCGAACCATTGCGCGTCGCTGGGGTAGCACAGGCATTCGCGCAGCGAACCAGGCGGCAGGTAGCTTTGCTGCGGCAGGAACATCTTCGCGCCGTCCGGCAGGGCGATTTCGCCGCCGCCGTGTGGCCAGAGTCCGGCCAGCGCGCGCAGCAAGGTACTTTTGCCCGCACCCGAAGGCCCCCGTATCAGCCAGCGTTCGCCAGCGCGGATATGGATTCCGTCGATGTGCGCAAGGCGCTCGCCGTTGGGCAGGCATAAATCCAGCGCATGAATGACGAGGCAATCCGCCCAGATGCTGCGCGTCACGGCGATGCCGTCCGCCTCCCGCGCCTGCGTCGCCGCGTCGAATTCGAGCAGGCGATGGAATACCGAGCGCAAAAGCGCCAAACTCTGGTAGGAGAAAATGAACCACGAAAGTATCATCCGCACCCGTCCAAAAGCCTGGTTCAGTTGCTGTAACGCGCCCAGGGTGAGCAGCCCCGCAAAGTAGCGCGGTGCCATGATGAAGAGCGGCAAGTAAGCGCCTATCTCCATATAAGCCTCGTAAAAGAAAGAGATGCGCAGCTTGTAATTCATGAGACGCCGCCAGTTTTCCCGGATCGACCTGAACGCGGCGGAAAGCCGTGTGGTTTCCGCATGGCCGCCGGAATAAAAGGCGATCTGTTCGGCGTTCTCGCGCACGCGCATCATCAGGAAACGGAAATGCGCCTCGTAGCGTTGTTGCCAATAGTCCGCATGAACCAGCGGATGCCCGATCTTCTCCAGAAGCCAGGTGCAGCCCACCGCGTAGATCAGCGCGATCCACAGCATATAGCCGGGAATTTCAAAATGAACCCCCGCGAATGCAAAAGCGAGGCTGCCGGAAAGCCCCCAGACGATTACCGCATAAGAAAACAACTGGATGACGTTGCTGAGAAGCCCCAGCGACAAACGCAGACTGTCGCTCGCCATCATTCGCAGGTCTTCGCCGATGCGCTGATCCGGATTGTCGGTGCCACCGGCGCGGGCAATGCGGTAATACGCTTTTTCATCCAGCCAGCGATGGAGAAAGACATCGGTCATCCAGTTTCGCCAGCGCATTTCCAGCGCCTGGTAAAACCAGGTGCGCGCGGCACCGAACGCTGAGCCGAAACAGATAATCACGATGAAAAACAACATCAAATCCCAGAAAGCATTGATGTTGTGCGCCGCCAGCGCGTCCCAGTAATCGCGCTGCCAATAGGAAACCCGTATCGCCAGATAAACGCCCGCGCAGTCGAGCGCGATGACGAGCGCCAGCAACCCGCGCCCCTGCCAGCGATCTTCCGAAATCCAATAGGGAAAGAGCAGCCGCCGCCAGGCCATGGCCAGCCATGCGCGCGTAAGCGGCGGCCCCGCCTCGCGCGTTTCGCTGATGGCGGCGAGCGGATTCCCGCTCAGCGGCATCGCTGTCGATTCTTCTGTCATGTCGACACGCGCCCGTGCCCCCCTTTCGTGCGCCCGGCACGGGAATCGTCAGCCATCAATAACTTGCCCTCAACGTAAGCAGGTAGTTGCGCGGCTCGCCGTAGAAATTGCCGGTCGCGGCGCTTCTGTTGTTGCCGATCCGGGTGTAATAAACCTTGTCGAACAGGTTATTGATGTTGAGCGAGAGCGACAGGCGTTTGTCGAAGGCATAGGAAAGAAAGGCGTTCGCCAGCGTATAGCTGTCTTGCGTGCGCCTTGGGGGATCGCCCCAAGCGTTGGTGGAATGTATCTCGCTTTGATGGGTCGCGCCCAGGCCGACGGTCAGTCCGTTGAGCGTTCCTTTCTCGAACTTGTATGTGGCCCAGAATTTGAACAGATGCTCGGGATCCGAGTTGTTCAGGTAATTGATGTCCTTGCCCACGTTGCGTGTGTCCGAATCCTTCAGGGTTTTCGTTTTCAAATGGGTATAGCCCGCCGAAAGATTCCATCCAGGCACGGGAGAACCGGAAACCTCGACTTCCCAGCCCTTGCTCTCGACTTTTCCCGCGTTGAGGTAATAGCCCGGATGGTCGGGATCCTCAAAAGCCAGCTTTTCGTTCCGTATGTCGAAATACGCGAGCGAGGCGATCAGCTTGCCGCCGAAGAATTCGCCCTTGCTGCCGATCTCGTATTGCTTGCCCACGTTCGGTTCCAGCGCACCGCCGTCGAACTTTTCGAGCGTCTGGGGGACGAAGAGATCGCTGTAGCTGGCGTACAGGGAAATCTGCCGGTTCAGATCGAACACCAGCCCGCCATAAGGCGTTACCTCGTCATTGACCTTGGCGCTCGTCGTCCAGGACGTTGGCGTGCCGGGCGGCACTCTGCGCGTGCGCGAGCGATAGTCGCTGACGCGCCCGCCGACGATGACGGTGAGCGGATCGAGCAGGCGCAACTGCAATCGCCCATAAAACCCGGACTGGCGATACTCTGTTTCGTTTCCGCTCGGAAAGCTGTTGGCCACGCTGAAATCCGGTACGAGATCCGGTCGGCCAAAAGGAACATTGGCGATGCTATTGGGTACCGGATAGCCGGACTCATTATGGTTGAGATACCGGTCACTGTTATACCCCAGCAGGATTTTGTGTTCCTGTCCGAACAAACGGAAGGGGCCAGCGACGTAAAAGTCTATAGCATCCCGCTCGTAGGTGCCGTCGCTATCATAGCGAGTGTAGTTCAGCGTCCCCGCAGTGTTCAGGCTGCTGTTTTGCCGCCCCGTGTGGGCGTGGGAATTCTGCTCGCGATGAAAGAACTTTACATTGGCGCTCCAGTCATTCACGAAGCGATGGGTGAATTCCGCGTTCGTATCTTGGGTCGTCCAGTTGGAATAGCTCCATCTCGGTATCAGATTGGTGCTCCGGGAAACGTCGAGCAATCCATAAATGGGCGCACCCCAGGCGGGCAGGCCAACGGAAGGCGCTTTGGTTTTCGTGTCCTGGGAAGAGAACGCCAGCGACAAGGTGGTGGCGGGCGTGATGTCCCAATCCAGTGTGGCGTAGCCCAGATAATTCTTGGACGCCGTGGTGTCGTAGAAATATTCGCGGTCGGTGGCCGAGATGACCGCGCGCGCCCGCACCGAGCCGTCGGCCTTGAGCGGGCCGCCCACGTCCGCCACGGTGTTGTAGTTGTTCCACGAACCGGCGGAGAGACTGCCGGAGGCGGTGAATTCCTTTTGCCCGCGTTTGCGCACCAGATTAACCACCCCGCCAAAATCGCCCGTTCCCTGGAAAAGCCCGGCGGGGCCGCGCAATACCTCGACCCGTTCGTAGATCGCCAAGTCCAGCTGTGGAAAGGCGCTAAGCGAGCTGAAAGAAGGAGAACCGTCAAAGGTCATGTTCAAACCATAACCCCGCGAACGAAACTGGCTTTCATTCGTGTTGTTGGAGAGCACAGTGACGCCCGTCACTTGTTTGAGCGCGTCATTTACTGTCACCAGCCCCTGATCCTCGATGCGCTCTTTCGTGATGACCGTAACGGATTGCGGCACCTCGCGCAGTTTCACCGGCTCCTTGCCACCGACGGACACCTCGCTGAGATAACGGTCATCGGAGACTTCGACCGTATCGAGCACGACAGGCGTCTGCGCCTGGGTCGGCGTTTCTTCTGTTTGCGTCCGCGTATCTTCCGCCTGCGTCTGTGCCAATGCCGAAGACACGATCCCCGCCGACGCCAGAATCGCGGCCCATGACCGTAACTTTTGCTGTCTGGTTTTCATGGAAAAACTTCCTTGTGAAAAAACTGCTCCGCTGTTTATTCAGTCCGCCAATGCTTGATGGCCGAAAAGAAACATCAGCAACTCCAGGAAGTTCCAAACGTAACCCTGAACTCGGTACCAGAGTCAAACATCAATAACTGATATATTAATAATTCGTCCCGGAATTTTATTTTTCCCCATTTCCGGAATGGAGAATCCATATTTCGAGACTTTCCGCTCAAATCTCATTGCAAGGCGTAGCGCAGCGTAGCAATTCCGGCCTTCCGGATTGCTACCCCGCAATAAACAAGGCATCCGCAACAGCCCCTGCCCATCCCCGAAGCGATGGGCAGGGGCTGCCGGATACATGGAAAACGCTTTGGCGCTTCAGGCAGGGGCGGCCTTTTCCGGTATCCGCCCCTTGAATCCCGCATCATGAACGACCTTGAGCAGCGCATCATGGCCGACCTCGTCGGCATTGAATTTCACCTGCGCCAAGCCCGCTTTCAGGTTGACACTGATACCTGTCACGCCGGGCTGTTTCCCAAATCGCCGGATGAGCTTGCGGGTGCAACCGGCGCATGACATGCCGTCTACTTTGATGGTGGTTGTTGCCATTTCATTTCCTTTTGTCGAAGTTGCAGAAAAACCCGCCTGGAAGCAGGTCGGTCGGGAAAACATTTCAATCGGGAAACACCTGCGGTACCTGGGGCTGGAATCCCGCATCACGGAGGGTCTTGAGCGTCGTGTAGAGGGCGATCTGGTCGGCATCGAATTCCACCTGTACCTGCCCTGTTTCCAGATCGAAACTGACGCCCGTTATGCCGGGCACATCCCCGAATTGCTGGATGATCTTGCGGCCGCTGTCGCCGTCCGATATGCCGTCCACTTTGATGGTGCCTGTTGCCATTTCATTTCCTTTTGTCGAAGTTGCAAGAAAACCCGCCGGAAGGCAGGTCGGTTTTCCGGAGCCGCAAGAAAAGTGAATTGCTTGCGACCGATGCGGAAGATAAAGTCATCGCCACGCCACGCTGCGCAATTCATAAGCGGGATTCCACGGCATTCTCGGCACCCAAATCCAGCGCCCGGTCATGGAAGGCGGCGACGCTTTCCCTGTGCGCAACGCTGACGATGGCCGCATCGGGCAGGCGTTCCTGCACCAGGCGATACATCGCGGCCTCGTTGGCGGGGTCGAGCGAGGCGGTGGATTCGTCGAGGAAGAGCCAGTCCGGCTTGTGCAGCAAAACACGGGCGAAGGCCAGGCGCTGCTGCTCGCCGGGCGAGAGGCGCTT
>JAISNX010000003.1 GCA_031276015.1 Azoarcus sp. | reverse complement strand
CGACGTCATGCAGGTGGTGCTCTCGCAGCGCATGAGCAAACCCTTTACCGCGCACCCGATGGCGCTTTACCGCGCCATCCGCTCGCTCAATCCCTCGCCGTACCTCTTCAACTTCCACTTCGACGATTTCCACGTCGTCGGCGCTTCGCCCGAAATTCTCGTGCAGCTCCAGGACGGCAACGTCACCGTGCGCCCCATCGCCGGCACCCGCAAGCGCGGCGCGACCGCCGCCGAGGACAAGGCGCTGGAAGCCGAACTCCTCGCCGACGAAAAAGAGCGCGCCGAGCACCTGCAACTGCTCGATCTTGGCCGCAACGACGCCGGGCGCGTGGCGGCGACCGGCACGGTGAAAGTCACCGAACGCTTCATCGTCGAACGTTACTCGCATGTGATGCACCTCGTTTCCCACGTCGAAGGGCGGCTGGCCGCCGGGCTTACCGCCTTCGACGCGCTGCGCGCCGCCTTCCCCGCCGGCACCGTGTCGGGCGCGCCGAAAGTGCGGGCGATGGAGATCATCGACGAGCTGGAGCCGGTCAAGCGCGGCCTCTATGCCGGCGCGGTCGGCTATATCGGCTTTCATGGCGACATGGATCTGGCCATCGCCATCCGCACCGCCGTGCTCAAGGACGGCCAGATCCACGTCCAGGCGGGCGGCGGTCTCGTCGCCGATTCCGACCCCGAGGCCGAATGGCAGGAAACCCGGAACAAGGCCCGCGCCATGCTGCGCGCGGCGGAAATGGCCGAAAACGGCCTCGATACGCGGTTTTGACCGAATGGCGGGCACGGCGCGGAGACGGGCGCGCGGCTCCGCTATAATCGAACACTTTCCTTATTTCCAAGTGCCATGAGCGCCGATCCCAAGATTCTGCTGGCCGAGATGATCCAACACGCCCTCGGGAGCGTGGCACCGGAACATGCCGGAACGCCCGTTTTGCTGGAGCGCCCCAAACAGGCGGGGCATGGCGATTTTGCAACCAGCATCGCCCTGCGGCTCGCCAAGGCCCTGAAGCGCAATCCGCGGGAACTGGCGACCCTGCTGCTTGCCGAGTTGCCGGTTTCCGAATGGGTGGAAAAGGCCGAGGTGGCGGGCGCGGGTTTCATCAACTTCACGCTCACGGCGGCGGCCAAGACCGCCGTGGTGGGCGAGGCGCTGGCGCGAGGCGCGAACTGGGGGCGCGGCGCGGCCAAGGGCAAGAAGGTGTTGGTGGAATTCGTTTCGGCCAATCCGACCGGGCCGCTGCACGTCGGGCATGGACGCGGGGCGGCCTATGGCGCTTCGCTCGCCGAGGTGCTGGCCTTCGCCGGTTTCGAGGTGAGCCGCGAATTCTATGTGAACGACGCCGGACGGCAAATGGACATCCTGGCGCTGTCGACCTGGCTGCGCTATCTGGCGCTCTTCGGCGTCGAAGTCGAATTTCCGCCCAATGCCTATCAGGGCGCTTATGTGGCGGAGATGGGCAAATCCCTGCGCGACGCACACGGTGCCCGCTTCGCGCGGGCGAGCGCCGCCGAGGTGCTCGCCGGGACGCCGGGCCTGCCGCCCGCCGGGCGCGACGACAAAGAAGCCAAGGCGCAGCGCGAGCAACACCTCGACGCGCTGATCGCCAATGCCAAGCGGCTGCTCGGCGAAGATTACCAATGGGTGCACGGCTTTGCCCTCAACGAACAGCTTGGCGATGCACGCGACGATTTGCGGGAATTCGGCGTGCGCTTCGACAAATGGTTTTCGGAACGCGGGCTGTTCGATACCGGACTCGTGGAACAGGCCGTCGAACGGCTGGAGAAGGCGGGCCACGTTTACGAGCAGAACGGCGCGCAATGGTTTCGTTCCACGGCCTTCGGCGACGAGAAAGATCGCGTGCTGCGGCGCGAGAACGGCATCTACACGTATTTCGCCTCCGACATCGCCTATCACCTCAACAAGTACGAGCGCGGTTTCGACCGCATGATCGACGTTTGGGGAGCCGACCACCACGGCTACGTGCCGCGCGTCAAGGGCGCGGTCCAGGCCATGGGGCTTGATCCGGCGCGGCTCGACGTGGCCCTGGTACAGTTCGCGGTGTTGTACCGCGCCGGGCAGAAAACGCAGATGTCGACCCGTTCGGGCGAATTCGTCACCTTGCGCGAATTGCGCAACGAAGTCGGCAACGATGCCTGCCGTTTCTTCTACGTGCTCCGGAAAAGCGACCAGCATCTGGATTTCGATCTCGATCTCGCCAAAAGCCAGAGCAACGACAATCCCGTGCATTACGTGCAATATGCGTATGCACGCACCAGTTCCACGCTGAGAAAATGGGGGGGCGAACTGCCTGCCCTGCAAGCGGCGAGTCCCGACGCCTTGCATGGCGAACATGCCTTGGGGCTGTGCGCGCGCCTGTCGGCCTTCCCCGAAGTCGTGCAGACAGCCGCCCATGATTACGCGCCGCATCAAGTGGCGTTCTACTTGAGGGAACTGGCGGCGGATTTCCACGGCTGGTACGACAAAGAGCGCATCCTGGTCGAAGACGAAACGCTCAGGCTGGCGCGTCTGGCGCTGACCGGAGCCGTCCGCCAGACCCTGGCCAACGGGCTGGCGCTCCTGGGCGTATCGGCCCCCGAAACAATGTGAGGGCGGCAGCGACTTGCCGCTTCTGTAAAAACAGAACCAATGGAGTCTTTCTCGTGAATCGCAGACACAGCATTTCCGCCTGGCCGTCGCGCAGCCGCGGCGGCACCCTCATGGGCATCTTCGTGGGCATGATCCTGGGAGCCTGCATCGTTGCCGTCGCGGCATGGTTTTTCAGCAGGCTGGGTGCGCCCGAGGAGTCCGCCAAGGAGAAATCGCCGCAGGGGGAACAGAGAAAGTCGTCGCAAGAGGAACCAACGGTAAAAGTCTTGCCGGGCAAGCCGGGGGGCGAGCCGCTGGAAAAGAAACAGGATTACACCTTCTACAAGACCTTGCCGACCGGCGAAAGCGCCCCGGTCACGCCGCCCGCGACGGTGGAGCCGCCGCGCCCACCGCAGATGCCCGCGACGCCGCAACAGCCTCCGGAAAAGGCGGTTTATCTGCAATTGGGCGCGTTCGAGAACGCCGAGCAGGCCGACGATCTCAAGGCGCAGTTATTGTTGATGGGGCTGGAACCCGTCACGCAACGGGCGCAGTTGCCCGACGGGCGAGTCGTGCATCGCATCCGCGTCGGCCCGTTCAATAACCGGGAGGACGTGAAGGCCATGCGCGCCCGCTTGTCCTCGAACAATTTCACCGCCGACGAGGTACCGGCCAATTGATGGCATGCGCCACGGAAATGGCGTACCGCCTCCATCCTGCTTTTCGGGAGTCATGACATGAATCGTCGTAACGTCCTCCGGCGGCTTGGCGCGCTGGCATTGTTCGCCGGATCGGCGGGTTTTGCGCTGGCGCAGGGGAAAAACCGCTTCATCACCCTGAATCCTCCCGTCCAGACCGATGTGGAAGGCAAGATCGAGGTCATCGAGTTCTTCTATTACAGCTGCCCGCACTGCCGCGAGTTCGATCCGATACTTCAGGAATGGCTGAAGAACCTGCCCACCGACGCTGTCTTTACCCGTGTGCCGGTAAGCTGGAGCAACCGCGATACCCGGCGGCAGGCCGAGGCGCGTCTGTACTACGCGCTCCAGTCCGTCGATCGGGTTGGCGATCTGCACGAAAAGGTTTTCACCGCCATCCATGATGCACGCATGAACCCCGCCAGTGAGGACGAAGTGCGCGAATGGGCCGGAAAACAGGGGCTGGACGCCAAGGCGTTCGTGGATGCCTACAAGTCCTTCGGCGTGCAGACGCGGGTACAGCGTGCCATGCAGCTTGCCAGGGCGTACAAGATCGAAGCCGTGCCCACGCTAGCGGTGGGCGGGCGTTTCGTGACCTCGGCGAGCCAGGCGGGCGGCCACCGCGGCGCGCTCGCGGAAGTCGACCGCCTGATCGGCCTCGCGCGCCGGAAATAGGCGGGAACGGCATCCGAAACAGGACGACGCGACAATGTCAGGCTTGTTTCCTTTTTTCGTTTCCACATCGTTTTCGCGCCGGAAACCGGCGGATGACGCGCCGAAACAGCCCTCGTCCGGCGACGACGCGAGCGAGCGCCGCATCAACCAGCGTTTCATCGCCCGGCTGCACGGCGAACCGTGCTTTTGGGCACTCGTGGCGGGGGAACGGATCGCGCTCAACGACATTTCCCTCAAGGGCTTCGCCCTGTCGGCCACGCCAGCGTTCGCCCTGGGCGCGCAGTTCGATTTCACCCTGCTGCGCGAAGGCGTGCCCGATGAGATTCGCGGTCGCGCCGAAGTCAGCGGCCTGTCCGACGGGGGAAATACGGCGGGCTGCCGCATCCTCTGCTTCGAGGGCGACGGCCCGGAGCGCCTGCAAGACTGGCTGGTGGCGCATGTCATCCGCAGCGCCACGGTGAGAATCACCGAAAAGGACGCCGCCGCCATCGTCGCCGGACATTCGCTCGTTTAGAGCAGATCAACAATCGAAGCCCAAAGAGAACCGCCGTCATTGCGAGGAACGAAGGGCCGTGGCAATCCAGTAAGCCGCGTGGATTGCCACGGCCCTTCGGGCCTCGCAATGACGATCGGTTTAAACGGAGATTGACGGACAAATCCGCCGGGCTGCCGGTAATTCAGTGCGGCAATCCGCATGACACGCTATGAGGCGCAACACAGCAGCGCCCCGATGCTGATACAAAAAGCATGTCCCGGACAAACCGCACATCGCGGCAAGAATGTAGCCGACGCATGAAAATGGCTCCGCAGCTCTCATGTCTTCTTCTGACGCGACACAATCCACACGCCGCCAATGACCAGCGCGGCTCCCAGAAACTGGATCGGCCCGAAAGGTTCGGCCAGGATCAGCCAGCCCAGGACGAGGGTGACGACCGGCCCCATCGCGCTCGTCATCGACACCGGCCCCGCGCCGATGCGGCGGATGGCTTCCGAGACCATCCAGA
>JAISNX010000165.1 GCA_031276015.1 Azoarcus sp. | reverse complement strand
GGCCGGGCAATTTCCGCGAACTGAGTTCCAGCATTACCCGCCTTGCCACCCTGGCCCACAACGGGCGCATTACCGAAACCGATGTCGACGAGGAAATCGCCCGCCTGCGCGCCGCCTGGCAAGACATCGACGGCACGGGCTGCCTGCCCAGGCCCGGAAATGCCAGCAACACCGGTCTCGACAGCATCGACGCAAAAACGGACGCCGATCTCGTGCAAGCCGTGCTGGGCGTGGTAGCCGCCCGCACGCTCGACCTTTTCGAGCATTGCCAATTGCAGACCGTCTTGCAAGTCTGCCGTCGTTCCCCCAACCTTTCCGCCGCCGGGCGCATGCTGTTCGCGCAATCGCGCCAGCATAAGAAGCAGCCCAACGATGCCGACCGCTTGCGGAAATACCTGCTGCGCTTCGGATTGGATTGGGAGCGGGTGACGGGGTAAAGCGGGAGGATACTTCGTGGCAAATGAACCGGGTGCGGCTCATATTGATTTGCACCCCTTCCGGCAGCATCGTATTTTCTTAGCACTCGATACCGATAAGCCATTGAGTTTTATCCGGGTTCGACCTGTCCAGATCGACACGCCTCGAAAGTGGCGTCGTGCAGCCTCTGGGCTTGATGTACTCGGCGGCGATGGATGACGCCTCACTGACTGTGAGAGGCTGGTTTGAAGATTTCCGGACAAGGATGTAGTAAGGGCGCTGAAAAAGAACTATGTAGCTGTCCAGGATATAGGTTTGTCCTTCCTTGGAGATTTCGGCATGATTCTCGTCGACGAGACTCAAGCGGCTCGTATCAATTTCGCCCGGGTTTGACGCACAGGCGGAAAGCGCGAGGATAACGATGGAAGCGATGTGTTTCGAGCAGATATTCATGATTTCTCCATGAGGCAACGCGGTTTGGCTGATGGTGGCTTGGCTGTATGAGTCCGTGCGCAATGTTAGGCGACGGCCTGCGATGATGCAAGTGGGGTATTTCGGGGTTTTGAGATACGCTCGTGCGATGGCCTTGGCGGAAAGCAGCACATTGTGCGCGGTGGTAGCATGCAATGCCCTTGTGTGCGCCCGTTCCCATGCTCAGTTACCGCCACGCCTTCCATGCCGACAATCACGCCGATGTGCTCAAGCATTTCGTGCTTGCCGAATTGCTCGCCTACTACAACGGGAAAGAGAAGCCGTGGACGTACATCGACACGCACGCGGGCGCGGGTTGTTATGTGTTGGAAAGCGCAGAGGCGGGCAAGACAGCGGAATTCGCGGAAGGAATCGGACGGCTTTGGACGCGGCCCGATCCGCCCGAAGCGATAGCGGCGTATCTGGATACGGTGCGCCAGTTCAATCCGGGCGGGCGGCTGTTGTTCTACCCCGGCTCGCCCGCGCTGGCGATGAGCTTCGCGCGCGAGCGCGACGGCCTGCATCTGTTCGAGCGGCATCCGACGGATTTGCAGGCGCTACGGCGCACCTTCTCCAGCCGGGCATCCCGCGTCCACATCCGCGGCGGCGACGGCTTCGCGGGGCTGGTCGCCTTGCTGCCGCCGCCGGGTCGTCGCGCCGTGACGCTCATCGACCCGTCCTACGAGATCAAGAGCGATTACCGGCAGGTGGTCGAGGTGCTCGGCGCGGCCCTGCGCCGGTTCGCCACGGGGTGCTACGTGCTTTGGTATCCCTTGCTGGCGCGCCCGGAATCCCGTCTGCTTCCCGAGCGGCTGGCGAAGCTCGGCGCGGAGAACTGGCTGGAGGTGCGCTTGCGCGTGCGCCGCGCGCCCAGGGAAGGCTTCGGCCTGTTCGGCAGCGGTCTCTACATCGTGAATCCGCCCTGGGTGTTGCCCGAACGTTTGCGGGCAGTGCTGCCGTGGCTGGCCGGGGCGCTCGGTCTCGACGAGGGCGCGGGGTTCGATCTGGATCATCGTATCGCCTGATCGCCCGCCATGGCGGCCTCCTGCGCGCGCTGCTTGCGCTCGGCGCGGTAGAGCGCGGGCATCGCCAGCGCGTGATAGAGCGGCATGCGGCAGACCGACCGGGAAATGCCATAGGCCATGGCGGCGGCGGCCATGAGCGGGAGCAGCATCTGGTGATTGTCGGTCATCTCCATGACGATGACGAAGGCGGTGATGGGCGACTGCGTCATCGCCGCCAGAAAGCCCACCATGCCGAGGACGAGGAAGGCGGCGTAGTCCTCGGCGGGCATCTCCGGCAGCAGCGTTGCGATGATCGTGCCCAATCCCGCGCCGACGGCGAGCGCCGGAGCGAACATGCCGCCGGGAATGCGCGCGGCGAAGGCCAGCCAGATCGCCGCCATCTTGACGAGCATGAAATACAGCGGCAGGCGCGCGCTGCCTTCGAGCGCGGCGCGCGTTTCGGCGTAGCCCGTGCCGTAGATCAGGCCGCCGCTCGCCAGTCCGAGCAGGGCGGTGCCCAGTCCGCAGGCGGCGGCGAAAGCGACGGGCCGCCGCTGGCTGAATTTCCCGACGGCACCGGGCAGGCCGCGCGAGGAAACAATCAGCAGGCGGGCGAACCCTCCGCCGAGCAGGCCGCCAAAGACGCCCGCCGCCAGCACCGGCCACGCGCCGTTGGGCCAGTCCAGCCCGATGCCCGCCGCGGTGCGACCGAAATAGGTATAGCTGCCGAGTATCGCCAGCGACATCAGACCGGCGAAAATAACCGCGATAAGTGTTGTACTGTTGCCACGAAATGCGCGATAACGGCACATTTCCTCGATGGCGAACATGATGCCGCCGAGCGGCGTGTTGAACGCGGCGGCGATGCCCGCGCCCGCGCCCGCCGCGATCAGGTCGCGGCTTGATGCGATGTGGCCGAAACGGCGACCGGCAAGCATGTGCATGGCGGAAGCGCCGACCTGCACCGAGGGGCCTTCGCGGCCAATGGAAGCCCCGGCGAGCAGGCCCCCGAGCGTCAGGAATACCTTGGCGATGGCGAGGCGCAGCGACAGGAATTGTCCTCGCACGCCGGGGTTTTCGGCCAGCAGGGCCGCGATGGCCTGGGGAATGCCGCTGCCTTCCGTGCCGGGGAAAAACCGCGCGGTCAGCCAGGCCAGCGCGGCGAATCCGGCGGGGGCGATGAAAAGCGCGGCCCAGGGTGCGACGACGACCAGCCCGTGATGCAGGCCGATGGCGTGGTCGGCACCGATGGCGAACAGGATCGAAATCGTTCCCGCCAACAAGGCCGCGCTCACCAACAGCAAACGTTTTCGCCAACTGCGCGGCGATAGCCAAGGTAGAATGTGGCGTTGGCCGCCACGCGCGTGCGCACGGCGGCGTGGGTGGGCGCTCTCGGGTGTCGTGGCGTCCGGGTTGTGGGGAATAAGCGGGGGAGTCATGAGTGGCCTGGAACCTTTGGAAACCCTCTGAAAACCGTTGGGAAAATGTGAAAAAAGTCAAGTTCTATGAATTTAGAGAATGTCGGGGTGACGGGGAGAACGCTTCTGCGGTAGAGTGCGGACTTGTACCCGCGAATGCGGACATACATCTTTCTAGGGACATCTGAATACCATGGCGGTTGAGCTTTTCAATGATGGCAAGCATGTTTGTTTGGCGTTCTATGATCTTGTCGATGAAGCCGCGGATCATGCGGTGCAGTGCAACCAGTTCCTAGTTGTCGATGGCGAGCATGGTGCCCTGCTCGAACCGGGTGGCAACATGACCTACAACGGTCTGTTGATGAGTATGGCGCGATATTTCTATTCGCGCGACCTCGATTACATCTTTGCCTCTCACCAAGACCCCGACATCATCGCATCGGCCAACAAGTGGATGGTCACGACAAATTGTCGAGTGCTGATTTCCAAGCTCTGGACGCGCTTTTTGCCACACTTCACCACGGGCCGCAATTACACCGACCGTATCATCGGCATCCCCGACGAGGGCATGGCGGTGCCGCTGGGCAATTGCAAGCTCAAGGCCATTCCGGCGCATTTCCTGCATTCGGAAGGCAATTTCCAGATCTACGATCCGGTTTCCAAGATCCTGTTCTCGGGCGACCTGGGCGTCTCGCTGCTGGACTTCGCCGACGCCAGCAAGCCCGTGCTCGATTTCGACTCGCACATCGACTTCATGGCCGGGTTCCACCGGCGTTACATGATTTCCAACAAGATTTGCCGCTACTGGGCGAAGATGGCGCGCCAGCTCGACATCCAGCAGATCGTGCCGCAGCACGGGGCGCGTTTCGTGGGCAAGGCCATGGTCAACCGCTTCATCGACTGGGTCGAAAACCTCGAGTGCGGCGTCGACCTCATGACGCAGGATAACTACCGCCTTCCGTAAGCGCCTGACCAGAAGCCGTGCTTTTCACTCGAAAAGCGTCGAGACTTTCGCCAGAACTTCTTCCATGATCGGCGCGGGCACGGCATCGACCTTGCGTGCCCTGCGGGCGGCCGGGTAGATCACACGGGGCTGATCGCAACGCACAATACCGGTAGTCTTGATCCCGGACAAGGGCACGGCGAAACCCATGCGGCGGGCAAACTCGCCGCCACTGGTGACCGGAAGGACGACCGGCAGCCCGGTGGCCTCGTTGAACGCCGTGGCCGAAACGATCAAAACCGGGCGGCTGCCGCTTTGCTCATGCCCCGCCGTAGGGTCGAGCGAGACGAGGTAAATATCGCCCCGCTTCACAATATCTCCCTCCCCACGGCTGGCGCGTCGACCCATTCGCGTTCACCGGGCGTTTGCGGTGGCGAATAATCCGAAGCCGCCAGCAATTCCGCGAGCGTGTAGCGTGGTCGTGGCCGGGGAGCCACGATCAGGCGGTCGTGCTCGACGGCCAGACCCACGGTCGCATCGGCTTGCAAGTGCAATTGGTCGAGAAAGGCGGGGGGGACGGCCAGCATGATGGAGCCGCCGACTTTGCGCAAACGGGTTGTGAACACGGGATGCCTGTATGGAATCGGATTGAAGTTATATTTCAATATAACGCCTTCCGCCTCGATCCACAAACACGCCACGCCACATGGGCGGTTTGACGGGAACGCCCGTGAGATAATCCCCGTCCCCCGACAACCGCCCTGTTCATATCTTCAATGAAAATCCTCGTTACCGGAGCCGCCGGTTTCATCGGCATGCACACGACCGAGCGACTGCTTGCGCGTGGCGATGACGTCGTGGGCATCGACAATCTCAACGATTATTACGATCCCGCGCTGAAAGAAAACCGGCTGGCGCGACTACGCCCGCATCCGCGCTTTCGTTTCGTGAAGCTGGACGTGGCCGACCGCGACGGCATCGCGCGCCTGTTTGCGGAAGAATCCTTCGAGCGCGTCGTCCACCTTGCCGCCCAGGCCGGGGTGCGTTATTCGCTGCAAAACCCGCACGCCTACGTCGATAGCAACCTGACGGGCTTCGTCAACATTCTCGAAGGCTGCCGTCATGGCCGGGTGGCACATCTGGTCTATGCTTCCAGCTCCAGCGTGTATGGCGGCAATGCGAAGCTGCCGTTTTCCGAGCACGACGGCGTCGACCACCCGGTGAGCCTCTATGCCGCTACCAAAAAGGCCAACGAACTAATGGCCCACACCTACAGCCACCTTTACGGCCTGCCGACGACGGGCCTGCGGTTTTTCACCGTCTACGGCCCCTGGGGCAGGCCGGACATGGCGCTCTTCCTGTTCGTCAGGGCGATTCTCGAAGGGCGGCCCATCGACGTGTTCAACCATGGCAGGATGCGGCGCGATTTCACTTACATAGACGACATCGTCGAAGGCGTGATCCGCGTCCTCGACCGCGTGGCCGTGCCCGATGTGGCCTTCGATCCCCTGCACCCCGACCCCGCGCGCAGCGGCGCGCCGTACCGGGTGTTCAACATCGGCAACCACGAACCCGTGGATTTGCTGGATTTCATCGAAGCAATCGAAACCCGGCTTGGCCGACGGGCGGAGAAAAACCTTTTGCCGATGCAGGATGGCGACGTACCGGCAACCCATGCCGATGTCTCGGAACTCGCCGACTGGACGGGTTTCCGGCCCGCCACCAGTGTGCGCGATGGCGTGGGACGCTTCGTCGACTGGTATCGCGCCTATTACGGAGTATGAAACGTGCGGCTTTTCAGCCCCCGCGCCGCGCTGGCCTGCTACCTGCTGCTGCTGCTCGCCTACCTCGGCGGCGCGGTGGCCCCCCTGATAAACGACGGCTCGGCACGCTATGCCGCCATTGCGCTGCATATCCACGAGACCGGCGACTGGACGCGGCTCATTGCGCAGGGCGGGGATTACCTCGACAAGCCGCATCTCCTGTTCTGGCTGTCCGCACTCTCGTTCGAGATTTTCGGCGTCGACGCCGTCGCCTACAAGCTGCCTTCGCTGCTGTTTTCGATCCTGGCCGTGTACTCGACCGTCCGCTTGGGTGCCTTGCTGTACAACGATACGGTCGGGCGGCTGGCGGGCGCGATCCTGGCGAGCGCCTTCGCGTTCATGCTCATCAACAACGATGTGCGCGTGGATGCGATGCTCGTCGGCTCCACCATCTTCGCCTCCTGGCAACTGATCGTCTTTGCCAGCGACCGCAACGAACGCACGCGCCCGCAGCATCTCATCATGGCGGGCGCGGGGCTGGCGCTCGGCTTTGCCGCCAAGGGCGCGATCGGCATCGTGCCGCCGCTGGTCGCCGTTTTGCTCTACCTCGTCTATTGCCTAGAGTGGAAACGGCTTTTCGATCCGTACTGGCTGCTGCTGCCGCCGGTCGTGCTGCTGTTCATCGCGCCGGTGCTTTACGCCTATTTCGACCAGTTCGGTGCGAAAGGCGTGAAGTTCATCCTGTGGACGCAAAGCCTCGAACGCCTGGCCGCGGAGCAGGGCGGCCCCGGCGGGGGAAGCGATCCGCTTTTCTACTACCACACCTTCCTCTGGGTATTCCTGCCCTGGTCGCTGCTCGCCCTGTGGTCGCTCGCATCGGGCGCGAAACGCCTCATCGACGACCGCTATTGGCCGAGAGCGCGGGGCGACGCCGTGACCCTGGGGATGGTCGTGGTGACATACATCCTCCTCGCGCTGTCGCGGTTCAGGCTGTTGCACTACCTCTACATCCTGCTGCCCTTTTTCGCCATCCAGCTTGCGGGCTGGCTGCCCGCGCGGCTTCGGCATCCGCCGAGCAGGCAATGGATGTGGCGGGTGCAATTCGTGGTTTTCGGCGTGCTGGCGCTGGCCGCCTTCCTCATCAACTGCTGGATGTTTCCGGTGCACGAATGGTGGATCGGCGTGGGCGCGGCGCTGCTGCTCGCGCTCAGCGTCTGGGCCGTGCCGCACTGGACGGGATGCGCCAAACTGCCGAGCGCATCGGTCGGCGTGGCGGCGGCGCTCTGGCTGCTGCTCAACTTCAACTTCTATCCCAAACTGCTCGAATACCAGGCCGGTTCCGTGCTGGGCGGCGTGGCCACTAATCTGCCCATCCTCGCCAAAGACCTCTATTTCCTCGAAAACGGCGGGCGAGTGCCGAGCTTCGAGATCGTTACCCGGCGGCTCACGCCCACCCTCACGCTCGACGAACTCGCCCGGCGCGATGCGCCCGCCGTGCTCTTCGTCTCCGCCCAGGGGCGGGAACTCATCGAAGAACGAGGGCTGCCGGTCGAAGTATTGGCGTACAGCCCCGATTTCCGCATTTCCCGGCTCAAATGGTCATTCCTCAACCCGAATACCAGGGTGCATGAACTGGGCGTGACCTACCTGCTGCGGGTCAGGCCCCAGTCCGCCGATGCGGACTGACGCCGGGAATCAGGGGACGTCCTCACAATACCGTCACATTGCGAGGCGCGAAGCGTCGTGGTGTGCCATGCGGCCCGTGGATTGCCGCGCTTCGCTCGCAATGACGAGGGTTTTTGGCATTGCCATGCCCTCCACACACGTCATTGCGAGGCGCGTAGCGCCGTGGCAATCCATGCCTTTCCCCGGCTGCCTTCCCAGCACCTCCGCGAAATGACGGTCGTCTCCCCCCGGGCGTATGGCGACCGTATTCCCGATCCCCGATGCATCAGCCTTCCCGCGTCAGCAGTCGCTTGAGCGCGTAGATTTTCTCCAGCGCCTCGCGCGGGGACAGCGTGTCAGGGTCGGTGGCGGCCAGTTCGGCCAGCGCCGGATGCGAAGGAGGCGCTTCGTCTTTATCCGCCGAAAGCGGCGCGGCGAAGAGATCGGCTTGCGGCCCCGCGTCGATGGCCTGGTTTTCCAGCGCCCGCAAGCGCCGCCGCGCTTCGCGGATGACGGACGCGGGAATGCCCGCGAGCGAGGCGACTTCGATGCCATAGCTCTGGCTCGCCGGGCCGTCCTCGAGCGCGTGCAGGAAGACGATGCGGTGGCTGTGTTCGACGGCGTCGAGATGGACGTTGGCGCATTCGGGATACTCGGCGTTGAGGCGGGTCAACTCGAAATAATGCGTGGCGAAAAGGCTCAGGCTGCGGTTCTTCTCCAGCAGGTGGCGGGCGATGGCGAAGGCGAGCGCGAGGCCGTCGAAGGTGGAGGTGCCGCGCCCGATTTCATCCATCAACACGAGACTCTGTTCGGTGGCACCGTGCAGGATGGCGGCGGCTTCGGTCATTTCGACCATGAAGGTGGAGCGGCCCGAGGCGAGGTCGTCGGATGCGCCGATGCGGGTGTAGATGGCGTCGAGCGGGCCGATTTCGGCTTCGGTGGCGGGGACGAAGCTGCCGATGTGGGCAAGCAGTGCGATCAGCGCCACCTGCCGCATGAAGGTCGATTTACCGCCCATGTTGGGACCGGTGATGAGCAGCATCCGGCGCGTGGGGGCGAGCCGGGCATCGTTCTGGATGAAGGTGTCGATCTGGCGTTCCACGACCGGGTGGCGTCCGCCCGCGATGCGGATGCCGGGCTGCGGGGTGAATACCGGCGCGGTGTAGTCGTAGCGCCGCGCGGCTTCGGCGAAGGCAGCCAGGCCATCGGCGGCGGCGAGCGCGCGCGCCGCGCGCTGGAAGGCGGGAATATGCGGGGCGAGGCCGTCGAGAACGGTTTCGTAGAGCATTTTTTCGCGCGTGAGCGCCCGCTCCTGCGCGGAAAGCGCCTTGTCCTCGAAGGCTTTGAGTTCGGGGGTGATGTAGCGCTCGGCGTTTTTCAGGGTCTGGCGGCGGCGGTAATCGTCGGGGACGCGCGCCGTGTTGGCGTGGCTGACTTCGATGTAGAAGCCGTGCACCTTGTTGTATTCGACCTTGAGGCTGGTAATGCCGGTGCGCGCGCGTTCGCGTTCTTCCAGCGCGAGGAGGAAGTCGCCGCAATGCGTCTGGATGCCGCGCAGTTCGTCGAGTTCGGCGTCGAACCCTTCGGCGATGACGCCGCCGTCCCGGAGCAGGGCGGCGGGTTCGGCGGCGATGGCGCGGGTGAGGAGTTCGCACGGCTCAAGGGGGATTTCGAGGCTGGCGGCGAGTTTGTCGAGCAGTTCGGCGGGCGTGTCGCGGAGCGCGGCGATGAGCGCGGGCAGTTGGGCGAGGCTTTCGCGCAGGCCGGAGAGGTCGCGCGGTCGGGCGCTCTTGAGAGCGATCCGCGCGGTGATGCGTTCGACGTCGACGATGCCCGCGAGCAGGGCGCGCACGGCGTCGGCACGGTTGCGGGGGCCGCCGTTGTTGTCGAGGGCGTCGAGCAAGGCGGCGACGGCGCGGTGGCGGGCGGCGGGGATGCGGGTGGCGCGCAGCGGATGATGGATGGCATGCCGGAGCCAGCGGCTGCCCATGGCGGTGATGCAGGTGTCGAGCAGCGAAAGCAGCGTGGGGGCGGGGTCGCCGCGCAGGGTTTCGGTGAGTTCGAGGTTGCGCCGGGTGGCCGCGTCCATTTGCAGGTATTCGGTGTCGCGTTCGACGACGAGGCGGGTGATGTGGGCGAGGTTCTGGCGTTGTGTGGCGCGGGCGTAGTCGTGGAGCGCGCCCGCCGCGCCGAGGGCGACGCTGATGTCGGTGATGCCGAATCCGGCCAGGTCGTGGGTGCCGAAGTGTTCGGCAAGAAGCCGGGCGGCGGTGTCGGGGGCAAATTGCCAGTCGGCAAGCCGTCGTAGCGGCGGGGCGATGTTGTCGAGGGTCGGGAGCGTGAGTCCGTCGGGGATGAGGATTTCCGCCGGGGCAAGGCGCTCGAATTGGGCGGGCAGTTTTTCGGGCGGGCATTCGGTGAGCCGCATGTCGCCGTTGGCGAGGTTGAGCCAGGCCAGCCCGAGGACGCCGCGATGGATGTTGAGCGCGAGCAGCAGGGCATCTTTGCGTTCGTCGAGAAGGGCGGCGTCGGTGATGGTGCCGGGGGTGACGATGCGGCTGACGGCGCGCTCCATCGGCCCTTTTGTTGCGCCCGGTTCACCGACCTGCTCGGCGATGACGACCGATTCGCCCAGTTTGACCAGGCGCGTCAGGTAGTGCTCGACAGCGTGGAAGGGCACGCCCGCCATCTTGATGGCCCGCCCGGCGGACTTGCCGCGCGTGGTCAGGGTGATGTCCAGCAGGCGGGCGGCTTTTTCCGCATCATCGAAGAACAGTTCGTAGAAGTCGCCCATGCGGTAGAAGAGCAGCATCTCGGGGTATTGCGCCTTCAGGCTCAGATACTGCTGCATCATGGGGGTGTGGGTGGAGATTTCCTGCGGGTCCATGGGCGTCGTTCTGCGGTGCATTGCGCCGCCGGTTCGGTGGGCGGGGCGGTATGGGATACGTTTGTCCGGAGAATACCAAGCGTGCCGGATGCGCGATGATAGCCTATTCGGATTTGCCGCTTGTTGATGCCGCACGAGGAAGGGCGGCTTTCAAATGGGGGAGCCGCTTTCTTCGATGATTTGCGTCCCGCGCATCTATCCAGCCACGAATTGCCCCGGTCGATGCTGTCGGTGAAGGTTTCGACGACGGTGCTGGCGCTGAAGCTTCCCGCTTATCTTCTACAAGGATCATCCCCGCAGCGGCCATGCAAAGCCGTCGACATCGCTCCGCTGCGTGGCAGTTTGCACGGTGTGGCCGATGTCATCGATTTGTCGTGGGTTGCGCTGGCAAAAATCCGGCAGAATCTGCTTTCCGTTTTTGTTTGTAAGGTACCGGGAATACCGCTGACGGTACCGGCGTTGCGATCAGGCCGGGAAATCCGGAGAAAGGGAGTAAAAGCCATGAGTGAAGTGACGATCAGGGTGGAAGGCATGACCTGCGCTGCTTGTGTCCGGAATGTGACCAAAGTGCTGAAGGCGCTGCCCGGCGTGAGCGGCGCGCATGTATCGCTCGAGCGGGAGAGCGCCACCGTGGAATACGACCCCGAACAGGTCGACACCGTGACGATGCGCCAGGCGGTGGAAGATGCCGGTTTTGACGCACCGGCGTGATTCTCCTTTTATAATCTGCCCTTTTCACAGGAGCCACTCATGGGGCTGGATCTCGTCAAGGCGGGCAAGGATGTGCCCAACGACGTCAACGTCATCATCGAAATTCCGGCGCAGGCCGATCCGGTCAAATTCGAGGTGGACAAGGAAAGCGGCGCGATTTTCGTCGATCGCTTCCTGGGCACTTCGATGCGCTATCCGCTCAATTACGGCTATGTGCCGCATACCATTTCCGGCGACGGCGATCCGGTCGACGTGCTGGTGGCGACGCCGTTTCCGCTCTTTCCCGGCGCGGTCATTCGCGTCCGACCGGTTGGCGTGCTGAAGATGGAGGATGACGGCGGCGTGGACGCCAAGGTCATCGCCGTGCCGGTCTCCAAACTCACGCCGCTCTACGACAAGGTACAAAGCGTCGACGACCTGCCCGAGCTACTGATGAAGCAGACCGTGCATTTCTTCGAGCACTACAAAGACCTCGAACCGGGCAAATGGGTAAAAATCCTGGGATGGGGGACGGTCGAGGATGCCAGAAAAGAAATCCTCGACGGCATCGCCAACGCCCGACGCCAGGCAAACAACTAGGAAAACCCTGAACAAGCGGTATTGCGAGGCGCGCAATCGCGGCAATCCATGCGGCTTCTGGATTGCCGCGCTTTACGCGCAATGACGATAACTTGATCAGCGTTTCCCTGGCGGTAGCCGCTTGCTGCCGTTCTGAAAACATTGAACACAAAACGGTTTCCACAGGAGACCGTTTTTTTATGCATCTGCGTTGGGTGGCTCGCGCGGCGCGACAAACAATTCGGGATAATAATTGTTGACGCATCAACGTTAATGGCCGTATCATGGCATGGGTTTTCATATGTAACGCGGTTTTGGATTTGTGTTCCGGGTGCATGCCGGTTTGCCGCGTCGATAAGTATCATTGGGGGAACCCGGACGATCCGGAAATGGCCTTCGGATTATCCGGGGAAATTCGATTATCGAAATTTCTGGAGATTTCCATGATGTACACCTTGCTTTCCATGTCTTTTGCCAAAAAGGCACTTCCTGCGCTTGCCGGTCTTGTCATGTTTTTCGTGGGCGCTCTTCCCGCGTCGGCGCAGAGCGCACCGCCCGAGCTGCATGTCAATGGCGGCTATTACAGGTCGTTTCTTCGGGACGTTCTGATGTTCGGCAACTACCCTTTGTTTACGCCTTGTTGTACGCCCCCTGTCGCTGGCGGATACAAGGATTACCCGAAATATGGCATTCCCGCGGGTTCATTCACACGGATGCCCGGCATGGCCTCCGCCGTGCCGACATCGGCACCCGTCGAGATACCGCTTCCGCCGCCAGTGCAGACCAAGCAGCCGGCGGTGGATTACCATATCGAGTACCGCAGCAAGAGAGGCGAGTTGTTCATGGTCGCGGACATAGATCTGCTGAACGGCCTGGTGGTAATCGAACCGCTTATCTCGATAATGGATAAAGACGCCGGAGAGAAGCTTCACCAGGTCTATGGCTGGATCACCGTCGTGAACGGGAGAACAGGGGAAACCAGCGGGTATATCTATAAAACCGTCGGTGGCAACTGGGGAGGGGGGGTGATCTATTTATGCGCGTTCCAGCCGGGCGACTTCATAACGATCGGTCACCTCCACGTCAAGCCAGGGGAATTCGGGCAAGGAAGGCTCCTGCGGGCCTATGAGACGGCAACCGGAGCCATGATTCCGTCGGGCAGGTATCTGGTCGGCGCTGACAAAAAGCTGTATTTCCATCAGGCGACCAGAAATCCGGGGCCCGATGCATAATAACTATTGATCCGCGCCCGAACGATCCGGGGCTTTGCTCCTTCTCCACGGGCGGCTTTCGTCGAAGCGGGTTTTTCGGTGAAAGCCGTCCGGTGTGCTGCAAGTCCGATGTCTACAGGTTCAGGCCGCGGCCACTTCCGACAGGCTGCACTTGGTGATGCCGTAGCGGGTACGCACCAGCAGCGGATAATCCCTGCCGCTGAAAAGGCCGAAATGCCCGATGTTGTAGCCGACGATGTTGCCGTCTACCTGTCCGATGCGCACGGGGCAGCCTATATGGAAACCGGCGTGGATGGCGCTGCTGATGGCGTGTCCGATGCAAGGGGCAGAGGCGGGAGCGCCGTTTCGGCGTCCGCCCTGCACAAGAATGAGACGCGGCCTCTCCATGGTGATCTCTCTGTTGGGTTGTGATGTGTTTTGTCTTTGATAACGGCTGTCTTTCGATAGTTTTTACCCTGCGCGGGCCGTCATGAGCGGCGGAGCGTGATGTCTATCACAAATGGATGCCCGGATTCCGGTTTCGCGCGTGGTGGCAGGGAATTGGATACACGTAATCCCCTACGTGATAACCGTGCGGCGCGGAAGCGAATAAAATGGCGAGACCCGGCGCGGGCGATGTATGCTGGCAAACCGCTGGCGGCGGGCGCTTCAACCCTGCAACCTGTGCGCCGCCCGCAGGCGTGACGTTCCATACACCGGAGTTCGTTTTGCAATGAAAAAGATCGAAGCCATCATCAAACCGTTCAAGCTCGAAGAAGTGCGCGAAGCCCTGTCGGAAATCGGCATCGCGGGCCTTACCGTGACCGAGGTCAAGGGCTTTGGCCGCCAGAAAGGCCACACCGAGCTGTATCGCGGCGCGGAATACGTCGTCGACTTCCTGCCCAAGGTCAAGGTCGAAGTGGTATTGAATGATGATGTCGTGGAACAGGCCGTCGAGGCGATCATCAAGGCGGCGCGAACCGGCAAGATCGGCGACGGCAAGATATTCGTCTCAGCGGTGGAACAAATCGTGCGCATCCGCACTGGGGAGACCGGCGAAGCCGCCATCTGATTCCCGCACCGCCCACCATCCGGGCACGCCCCCAAGCGCATAGGTATCTACACAGCCCGAAGTGCTGTCAGCAGATGGCAGACTCCGGCGACGCGGTAATTCCTCCCACCGCGTCATTGCGAGGAGCGCAGCGACGTGGCAATCCATGCAGCGGAGCCATCACCCGGAGCGTTGGGACAAGCGGAACCGTCATATGGATTGCCACGGGCCTGCGGCCCTCGCAATGACGAGGTGGGGGATAGCTGCGGGGTTGCGGGCTTTACGATGGCGGTTCATGTCGTCATTGCTAAGGTTTCCCCACAATCTTTTATCATAATTTCATTTTTTCCCCGATGCATTTTTCTGCAAGATGCGAAACATCTCGACAGACTCATGTAGCGCGAGGAATCCGCGCCA
>JAISNX010000154.1 GCA_031276015.1 Azoarcus sp. | reverse complement strand
TAGTTGTCGCGCAGTTGTTCCTTTTTGGTGAAGGGCAGCAGTTTGACATCGGCGAGCGTCTGGATGTGGTGCGGCTTGACTTCCAGTTCGTCCATCGCCTCGCGGTAGAACTTCACGGTCTCGTAGCAGCGCGCGACCATGGCCTGGAGGCGGGAGAGTTGCAGGACTTTCAGCTTCTCGCGGGGAAGCGTTTCGTTGTCGATGTCGAAGATCATGTTTCACCCGAAACCCAAGGAACAAAATGAGTCGGCCATGATAACGGCTGGCGAGGGAACGGGAGATTGCCGCAAACCCGAACGCCGTGGTACGGCACATACCGGGTCGACGACACAGGCCGGACGGCATTGCGCCGCCCGGCCTGCCGATTTGCGCGAAGGAGGAGGGAGAATTCGCCTCTCCCCCTTCCCCGCCTCATCTCACCTGGCTGCGGATATTCGCGCGACGGCGCTGTCGAGCGCCGCCTTGGCGGCCTTGCGGTCGGCCCAGACTTCGGCCAGTTCCTCGTCGATAATGCGGCGCGTGCTGTCGCGCTCGATCACAGCCTGGATCGCCGAATGGATCGTTACCGGCTTGCCGGACAACTCGCTGATTGCCACCTTGATATTTTCGAGTTCCTCGCCGAGCAAGTTGCTCTCCGAGGCCATGATCCCGGCCCGGTTGAGGGGCAAATACCCCGCTTCGCGCTGCCAGGCAACCTGATTGTCCGGCTGCAACCAGAAACTGACGAAACGGGCCACGCTCTTGTATTCCGCCTTCTTCTTGCCCGCCGCCACCCACAGCGCCGCGCCATCGGCCAGGGTGTTTTGCGGTGCGCCGGGGATGTCGTCCTGGTACGGCAGGTGGGTCACGCCGGCGTCCAGCCCTTCCCGCCCGCGAAAATCGACCCAACTATCGGACGGGGCAACGAGTATCGCGCATTCGCCATTGGCAAAGCGTTTGTCGGCCTCGGCGCGATCCTGATAGACATGAAGCAGGTTCGCGCGATGCCAGCTTGCCATCAGCGCCAGGTATTTCACATGGAAGAGGCCGTTGAAAACCGCCTGTTTACCCTTGAGCAGCGGCACGTTGTTCCAGGCCGACACGTTTTCGATCAACACCCGCGCCGGTTCGGCAAGCGCAAGGGGGCACCGGGAACCGCTCGCACCCAGTTTGCCCAATACACCCTGCAAATCGGCCCATGTCGCAAAGGCGGACGTGGCGGCGGGATCGAGGCCCGCGCGCTTCAGGGCAGCACGGTTGAAATAGAGTACCGGCGTGCTCAACCCGACCGGCAGGGCCAGAAGCTGCCCTTTCGCGTTGAGCGGACGGCGCGTCACCGTGGCGGGCGGGCGCACGGTCTGCAAGCCGACGCCCCCCTCCTTCATGAGCGCGAACAAGGGCTTGTAGCGCGGCTTCTTGCCTGCCAGAAAGGCTTCTTCTTCCGCGCCGTCGAGAATCAGCAGATGGGGCGGCGTGTCCGCGCGCCAGCCGGTTTCGACGAGCGTGATCTGATGAGCCGGGTCCTGCGCATTGAACCGCTCGATGAGTCCTTGCAGCGCCTTGGCCTGCGACGGCGGCAATTGATGGGAGATTTCGATCTGTTGCACTTGCGGCGTCTGTTCGACCTTGGCCGCCGTGGCCTTGGTTTTTTTCGCCGCAAAAGTCGGCATCGCCGACATGGCCAACAACACGGCCCCGATGACGCAGACCGCGCCGCGACGCCTTGCATTCCAAATAAACCTATTCATGGCAAATTCCTGGAAAAAGAGAGCGGTTGGATGATGTGCATGCCAATAAATGACCGGCAACTCGTGAGCGTTGACAACGATACCGCAAAAACGTCGATACATTGTTTTCGCCCGTGGTCATAAACATACACTCCGTTTGCCGAAGGAGGATCAAGTTTTGCCTCGCTGTTGTCGTTAAACGTCATGTGCCCATCCGGAGTTGACCATGCATAAAACCCTCTGCTTTATCCTGGCAGCCTTGTTACCGTTGCTGTCGGCCTGCGACCGGCTTGCGGAACTGCTCGACATTCCCGACCCAGCCAGGGATGCCGCCGAGGCCGAAGCGGAAGGTCAGGCCATCGGCAGCGCCTGCCGCCAGACGGGCCGCTCGCTGGAAGACTGCTACACCCTCAACCCCGAAGCGCAGAAAGCTGCCATCTTCACGGGCTGGAAAGCCATGAACGATTACATGATGGAGCACAATCTCAAGGAAGTTCCCTCGCAGCTATCGTCGACCACCCCCATCACCAGGCCCGCGACGGTCAAGACGGAAGGGGGAAACTGAACGGCAGCCGGTAATCTGCGGGCTTCGTCCCGGCGGCTGCGCGCATCCCGCAGAGACACGGCGGGGAAGGCTGTATTGAACTTCTCCGGACTGTGAATTGGTCCCCCCGACAGGAATCGAACCTGTATCTAGCGCTTAGGAGGCGCTTGTTCTATCCATTGAACTACGGAGAGTGATGCGCGACGTCGATGACTGGCGCGCAAGTCTATCGTCAAAACGCTTGTCGCGGAAGCGTTGCCGTTGCGTGCGGCCATGGACGCCGACATTGACCCCGCCCGCTGCCGCCGAACAGGCGCGGAAAGCCGAGCACCGGGAACGGACGGCAAACACCTTTGAAACCGTCGCGCATAAGTGGTATCAGCCCGGCAACCAAAACAGGAAGGCGCGAACATCCGAGACCTGTGCCTGGCGTCCCGGCATCTGTCTCCGGAAAGCGGCAATGCCTGTGGATGTCCCCCAACCGTCCCCTACCTCAATCCAGCCTGCCGTAAATCTCAATGGGCAGCCGCGCCTTGCGGCCATCGGCCAGTGTGGATTCCCAGTAGAAATCGCGCCAGAACAGGCCAGAGGCGTGCGTTATCCTGCCGGTGTCGGGTTCCCAGACAAGCTGGCTTTCATCGCAAATGAAAAATTCGCGCTGTTTTTGGCCAGTTTGCGCATTCCAGACGGTCAGATTGCCGCCCTGATCTCCCGACAGCAGCCATGCGCCATCTGGCGACCATGCGCAGCAAGAAAGCCCTTCACCGATTTTTATCTCCAGCCGCTTTTGCCCTGTTTGTGCATCCCAGACGATCAAATTGCCCCTCTCATCCCCCGACAGCAGCCATGCCCCATCCGGCGACCACGCGCAAGAACGAATACTTCCCTTCGCGTCCATCTCCAGCCGCTTTTGCCCCGTTTGCGCATCCCACACGATCAAATTGCCCCCCCACTGCCCCGACAGCAGCCACGCGCCATCCAGCGACCATGCACAAGAAGAAATGCCTCCCACTGCTTCCATCTCCAGCCGCTTTTGCCCCGTTTGCGCATCCCACACGATCAAATTGCCCCTAC
>JAISNX010000056.1 GCA_031276015.1 Azoarcus sp. | reverse complement strand
AGTATCCAGTCAAAAAGAGGCCGACCGGGACGCTCCCAAACTGTTGAGCATTCCAGCAAAGAGGCGATTCCTGAGCATAGAACCTATGCTCGGGAGCATCTATATAGGCCAATGGCTGCACGCACAGCCTGGAGTTGATTGGGTGATTTGTGGCGGGGAAACCGGCCCAAATGCCCGACCGGCTAATCCGGACTGGGTACGTTCCCTACGCGATCAGTGCGCACGCGCGGCCGTGCCATTCTTTTTCAAGCAGCACGGTGAATGGTTGCCCAGGGAATTTCAAACGAGTGAGCAAGCGTCTATTCCGGCAAGACGTATTGGATATGTTCGACGTGACGGTACATATTATAGTTGTGCTGAGCTCAATTTCGGGGTAGATGATGCACAAGTTCTCTTTGTTGGTAAAAAAGCCGCCGGTTGTTTGATCGACGGGCGAGAGCACAAGGATTTTCCGAAATCTCGGAAACGGCCAGCCATGCATGTACCGGATACCGATCTGGGGGGGCATGAGCGTGCCGCGAGTCCTCGATCCCTGTTGCGGTTGTCGAATGATGTGGTTCGACCGTGAAAACCCCGACGTGGTTTTCGGCGACTGCCGCCGCGAAACGCTGACCGTCACAGACAGATCGCGCGGAAACGCCAGCGGCAATCGCGTACTACGGATCGAGCCGGATGTGTTGCATGACTTCCGGGCGATCCCGTATCCCGATGAGTCATTTCGCCTGGTGGCATTCGATCCACCCCACCTTGTGCAAGCCGGGACGCGAAGCTGGCTTGCCGCTAAATACGGTAAATTGTCGGGCAATTGGCGCGAGGATTTACGCGCCGGATTTTCTGAATGCTTTCGCGTATTGGAATTGGAGGGGGTATTGGTTTTCAAATGGAACGAAACGCAAGTGAAATTAAGGGAGGTTTTGGAATTAACGCCTGAGAAACCTCTTTTTGGTCAAATCTCCGGGAATCGCGGTATGACGCACTGGCTTGTTTTTATGAAAAGGTGAAAATAAATGATCCGCGAGATTCGCCATTTCCACCTGTTCTGCGGCCTGGGCGGCGGCGCACGGGGATTCAACCGCGCGTCGCCGCGCGTGGGAAATATGACAGGGTGGTTCCGCTGCCTGGGCGGAATTGACGTCGATACGGCGGCAATCCGCGATTTCGGGCGGTTTGCCGGGGTGCCGGGGACGGTCATTGATTTGTTCGACCGCGATCAGTACCGCGATTTCCACGGCGTTGAGCCGCCCGCAGACTGGCACGAGGCGACCCCGGCAGACATCCGCCGTGCGGCGGGCGGGGAATATCCGAATATCGTTTTCCTGTCCGCGCCCTGCAAAGGGTTTTCGGGATTGCTCTCGGAAACCCGGTCGAGAACGGCAAAATACCAGGCACTGAACCGCCTCACGCTACGCGGTGTCTGGCTGATGCTGGAGGCGTTTTCGGGCGATCCGCCGGGGCTGATTGTTTTCGAGAACGTCCCCCGGATCGCCAACCGTGGGCGGCATCTGCTCGATCAGATCGGGGAACTGCTGCGCGCCTACGGCTACGCCGTGGCCGAGACGACGCACGATTGCGGCGAGATCGGCGGACTGGCGCAATCCCGGAAACGGTTCCTGCTGGTGGCCCGGCATATCGAGCGCGTGCCGCCATTCCTCTACGAACCGGAGAAAAAACGCCTCACATCTGTGAGCACGGTGCTGAGGCGGATGCCGATGCCGGGCGATCCGGCGGGCGGGCCAATGCACCGTGTCCCGTCGCTGGCGTGGAAAACGTGGGTACGGCTGGCATTTGTGGAGGCCGGGTCTGACTGGCGCAGCCTGAACCGGCTGGCCGTGGAGAACGGCGTGCTGCGGGATTACGTGATCGTGCCGGATAACGGCGAAGGGTTTGCTGTTCGTGATCCGCGAACCAGCATGGGGGCTGGCACGCATCAAAACATCTACCGCATCGTCGCGTGGGACGAAACCGCCCGGACAGTCACGGGCGCGTCGCACGTGGCGGGCTGGGCGGGTTGCGTCGCTGACCCGCACCCAGGTATCGCCGACCGTCGCGCCGGTGACGCCTACGTCGGCGGCGGCCACTACGGCGTTCTGGCCTGGTCACAATCGGCGGGCGCTGTGTCGTCAGCAGCACAGCACGACAACGGGCGTTGGTCTGTGGCCGATCCCCGGCTACCGGAGGCCGACGACAAACTGCTGTGCGTAATCCGGGCGCTGGACGGCACATGGCACCGGCCTTTTACGACACTGGAATTGGCGGCACTGCAATCACTGATCGATCCGGAGGAGATGCTCGAACTTGACGGGTTGTCTGATCAGGCATGGCGGGAACGCATCGGCAACGCGGTGCCGCCCGACGCGGCGCGGGCGATTGCCGAAACGATGGGGAAAACCATGCTGCTGGCGTGGTCGGGCGAGTCGTTCGCCCTATCCAGCGTGCCGATTTGGGTGCAACCCGTTGCCGTGGCGCTGGCTATGACAATATGAAACGGATTCGACATGATCCGATGTCCGTTTTGATCCGCCTGTTGGCAAAACAGGCGGTAGATCGTTATTTACACCGTAAACCCGATTCGCAACAATCAGTTACGGGTACGTATACAAATCAAGTGCTTCCAAAAAACAAATCGACGGCGTAATTTCCGGTAATGCGAACCGCCGCCTACTGCCGATATTCCTCCGACCAGCAACGGGAAACTTCGATCCGCGATCAACTGCGGAACATTGAGGGGTATTGCTCGCGCATGGGCTGGCCCGCGCCCGCGCTCTATCAGGATCAGGCGATTTCCGGCGCGCGCAATGATCGCCCTGGTTACGTGTCTATGCTGGCGGCGGCGGAGCAGGGGGCGGTCGATGTGCTGCTCGTCGATGATCTCTCCAGGCTGTCGCGCGACCACATCGAATGCGCCCAGGTCATTCGCCGATTGAAATTCGCGGGCGTGCGGGTGATCGGGGTATCGGACGGGACTGATACGGCGCGCGACGGGTACAAACTGGAAACGGGCCTGCGCGGGTTGATGTCGGAGTTGTATCTTGATGATCTTGCGAAAAAAACGCATCGCGGGTTGATGGGGCAAGCACTCGCCGGGTATAGCGCTGGCGGGTTGCCATACGGATACCACAGTATCACGGATGGGAAAGGCCACAAGCGCGTGGTCGTGGAGGATGAGGCGCGCTGGATTCGCTATGCGTTCGAGCGGTACGCGGCTGGCGCGAGTTCTCGCACGATTGCGGCGGAATTGAATGAGAACGGCGCGCCCAGCCCGCGCGGCAAGGCGTGGAAGCATTCGGCATTGTATCCGGATGCGAAAGGGGTTGGCATTCTCGGGAACCCGATCTACAACGGGCGGCAGGTATGGAACCGAACTGTCTGGGTAAAAGACCCGGCGACCGGGCGGCGGCGGCGCGTCATGCGCCCGCGCGATGAGTGGGTCATCACAGACGCGCCGGAGTTGAAAATCATTGACGATAATCTGTGGCGTGCGTGCGAGGCTCGCGCGAGGGCGAAACGATCAGAGTCTGCCGAGAAGCGCCGGGAGGGGCGCGCGCCCGGCGGTGGCCGAGAAAAATATCTTTTCAGCGGTCTGTTGCGCTACGGGGTGTGTGGCGGGGCGTTTGTAATTGTCGATCGCAATAATTACGGGTGCGCAGCGCACAAGGACGGCGGGGCATGCGCATGCTCGAATTCGTTGAAAGTCCGGCGATCGACGGTCGAAAACGTGCTGCTGGCCGGAGTGAAAGAGGCGCTTCTGAATGAGGATGGTTTCCGCCGCTTCGAGAGTGAGTGCCGGGAGATCATAAAATCCATGCGGCCCGATCCGGCGCAGGTCAAGCGGCGGCGCGAGCAGGCACGCAGGGAGCGCGACAACATCGTCGCGGCGATCAAGGCAGGAATCATCACGCCGACGATGAAATCCGAACTGGAGGCGGCGGAGGATCGCATCCAGGAAGCGGACGATGAGCTGCGCGCGATCGCGCGGTTTGAACCCGCGCAGATGCTCCCCCGTGCCCGCGAAATCTATCGCGATCTGGTCACACGCCTCGATAGCGTCGAGGACGTGGCCGTCGCGCGCGAGGCACTGCGGGAGTTGATAGGCGACGTCACTCTCACGCCGGAAAACGGCGCGCTGACAGCCGAGGTACAGAGCGCCGGACTGGCCGACGCTCTGCAAATGGCGTTGGTTGCGGGGGAAGGATTTGAACCTTCGACCTTCGGGTTATGAGCCCGACGAGCTACCGGACTGCTCCACCCCGCGTTGGAGAACGGCGGAGTATAGGGGATTCACCACGCGATAGCAAGAGAGACGAGCGGTACATTGCCAAGACCGTATCTCAATGGCCCCTTGCCCGTCGGGCAATCATGCCGCAGGCGAAACGCGGCGTGGCGTGATGCCCCTCACTCCGCCTCGCCCGTGTTGCGCCCGGTGCGCTACGCCGCCGACCATTGGCGGGCGATGGCATTGCAGTCGCTGACGAAGGCTTTGCGCCCGTATCCCAGGTGCGCCGCCAGTCTCAGGGCGCGTCCCATCAGCGTTTGTTGTCCGGGCTGCGCCCCCAGGCAGATTTCCGCCACGTTCCGGGCGAGGATCAGGCATTGCATGACCGTCATTTCCCGGCTGTCGGCGGCGAAAGACACATTCCCGGGATGTTCGTAACAGTCTTCTTTGTAAGTCAAGTCACGGAATGTAAAAAAGAACATGCCGATGTGTCGATGTGTACGATAAGGGTATTCATGCGATTGCCCAGCACCTTTCCCGTCGTCTCCAGATCAAAAAGATGGGCAATAATTCCTTGAAAAAGTCTTCTGCACCGCACACGGGAATTCTGATATAACCCGCCGAAATGCCGATCTCCATCTATCAACTCAAACCCGCCTTCCAGAACCTGCTGCGCCCGCTCGCGCGGCGGCTGGCAGCCTTCGGCGTGACGGCCAACGCGGTGACGCTGTTGGCGATGCTTATTTCGATCCTCCTCGGCCTGTGGCTTTACGTTCTTGGCGGCACGGCTCCCGCACTTTATTTGCTCGTGCCGATGTGGATGTTCCTGCGCATGGCGCTCAATGCCATCGACGGCATGCTGGCGCGCGAGTTCGGGCAAAAGACGCCGCTCGGGGCCTACCTCAACGAACTGTCCGACGTCGTTTCCGATGCCGCGCTTTACTTGCCTTTCGCGTGCGTGCCGCCGTTCGGCTGGCAGATCGTATGCGGCATCGCCGTACTTGCCGCAATCTCGGAGATGGCGGGCGCGCTCGGCCCGATGGTCGGCGCGCCGCGCCGCTACGACGGGCCGATGGGCAAGAGCGACCGCGCCTTCCTGTTCGGCGCGCTCGGCCTGTGGGCGGGACTCGTCGGCGGTCAGCTTCCCGCATGGACATTCTGGATAATGGGTGTCCTCGTGCCGCTTTGCATCGTACTCAACATCGTCAATCGTATTCGCAGCGGCCTTGTCGCCGCTTCAGCAAGGAATGATCCATGACTCGCACCGCCGAAGATCACAGCTTCACCACCCATGACGGAGAATCCCTGTTCTACCGGCGCTGGCCAGCAAGCGCCGGGACGCGGCGCGGCGCGATCGCGCTCTTCCACCGTGGCCACGAACATGGCGACCGCATGGCACACCTGGTCGACGAACTGGATTTGCCCGACTTCGATTTCTACGCCTGGGATGCGCGCGGCCATGGCCGTTCGCCCGGCACACGGGGCGATTCGCCCAGCTTCGCCCACTCGGTACGCGATGTCCAGACCTTCATCGACCACCTTTGCGCAACCTGGCAATTGGACGAATCCGACATCGCGGTCGTCGCGCAGAGCGTCGGCGCGGTACTGGTGAGCACCTGGGCGCACGACTATGCGCCGCGCATCCGCTGCCAGGTGCTGGCCTCGCCCGCCTTCAAGGTCAAGCTCTACGTGCCGTTCGCGCGTCCCGGCCTCAAACTGTGGCGTGCCGTGCGCGGCAACTTCTTCGTCAACAGCTACGTCAAATCGCGTTACCTGACGCACGACCCCGAACGGCAAGCCTCGTTCGGCACCGATCCGCTCATCAGCCGCGCCATTTCGGCGAACGTCCTGCTCGGTCTTTTCGATGCCGCCGAACGGGTGGTCGCGGACGCCGAGGCGATCACTATCCCGACACAATTGCTGGTTTCCGGTGATGACTGGGTGGTGCACCATTGGCCGCAACACGCCTTTTTCGCCCGCCTGGGCACGACGAAAAAGGAAAAGCACGTCCTGCCCGGCTTCTACCACGACACCCTGGGCGAGAAGTACCGCGCCGACCCCATCGGCAAGGCACGCGACTTCCTCCTGCGCCAGTTTGCCGCGCCGCCCGATCGCCCCGATCTGCGCGACGCGCACAAACGCGGGTACACCTTCGAGGAAGCCAAGAATCTCATGGTGCCGTATCCGCCCCTGTCGCCCAGGGGATTGTACTGGCAGGCTTACCGCTGGCTGCTGGAACTCGCGGGGCATCTTTCCGACGGCATCCGGCTCGGGCACCAGAGCGGTTTCGATTCCGGCAGTTCGCTCGATTACATCTACCGCAATACGGCTTCGGGCAAGCATTTCATCGGACGCATCATCGACCGCGCCTATCTCGACGCCATTGGCTGGCGCGGTATCCGGCAGCGCAAGCTGTATCTCGAAGAACTGCTGCGCGATACCCTCGCCCGCCTGTGCAAGGAAAACCGTCCGGTGCGCATCCTCGACATCGCCGCCGGGCATGGGCGCTACGTGCTCGACGCCCTGCAATACTGCCCGCGCCCGGAGGCCGTCCTGCTGCGCGACTTTGGCGACCTGAACGTCAAGGAGGGCCAGGCCCTGATCGCCGAGCGGGGGCTGGAGGACATCGCCCGCTTCGAGAAGGGCGACGCCTTCGACCGCGCCAGCCTCGCGGCCATCACGCCAAAGGCCACCGTCGGCATCGTTTCCGGTCTGTACGAGCTTTTCCCGGATAACGACCTGGTCGCCGCCTCGCTGGTCGGCCTGCATGACGCACTGGAGGAGGACGGCTACCTGCTCTACACCGGGCAGCCTTGGCATCCGCAACTGGAAATGATCGCGCGGGCGCTGACTAGCCACCGTGCCGGACAGGCGTGGGTGATGCGGCGGCGCACGCAGGCGGAAATGGATCAATTGGTGCGCGACGCGGGTTTCGAGAAACTCACCGAGCGCATCGACGCCTGGGGAATCTTCAGCGTTTCGCTGGCAATCCGCAAAAAATGAACAGCCCGACGGCGGCGAATGAAGCCCCCCACTGGTTGCGCGGGGCTTTCGGGCGCGGCGTGCTCTGGCTCGTTTTCCTCGCCCCCTTGTTTTTCCTGAGTTACGGCCATGCCAACCAGCATGCCGCAGACATCGACGCCGATACGGGCGTGACGAGCTTCTACTTCGCCTGGGAGCACGCCATTCCCCTGTGGCCCTGGACGATCATTCCTTATTGGTCGATCGACCTGCTCTACGGCTTCGCCTTCCTCTGTTGCCGCGACCGGATGGCCACGAACCGCCTCGGCATGCGGCTGTTGAGCGTGCAACTGATCTGCATTACCTGCTTTTTCCTCTGGCCGCTGCGCTTCGCATTCGTGCGCCCGCCGCTCGACGGACTGTCAGGGACGCTGTTCGATGCCCTCACCAGTTTCGACCTGCCCTACAACCAGGCCCCTTCGCTGCACATCGCGCTCCTGGTCATCGTCTGGCGGCAGTTCGTCGGCATCCTGCCAGCGCCACCCAGGAAAGAAGCCGGGGAAGCGAGCGCCCTGGCTCCCCGCGCCGTGCGCATCCTGATCCACGCCTGGGCCATCCTGATCGGCGTTTCGGTGCTGACGACATGGCAGCATCATTTCATTGACATACCGACCGGCCTGCCTGTCGGCTTGTTCTGCCTCTGGTTATGGCCGGAAACAGGATCTTCGCCCCTGCACAGGGCCGCCGCCCGCCGTCCGGCCCTGGCGCTGCGCTACTTCGCTGGCGCGCTGTTGGCGCTGGCCGCCGCGCTCGCCCTGGGCGGTATTTGGCTCATCCTGTGCTGGCTCGCACTTGCCCTGGCGCTGGTCGCCTTTAACTACGCCTGGGCTGGCGCGGCGGGATTCCAAAAACACGGCGGACGGCAGTCGTTCGCGGCGTACTGGCTGTTTGCGCCCTATACACTCGGTGCCTGGATCAATGCGCGGCTATGGACGTGGCGGCGGCGCGATCCCGCGCCGGTGGCCGATGGTGTCTGGCTCGGCCCCTTGCCCACGGCGCGCGAATTCGCCGCCTGGGGGGCACGACACGGTGGCGAGGCCGCACTGTTCGATCTCACCGCCGAACTGCCCGCGCCGCGCCTGCCCGCCCGGACGGCCTACGACGGCGTGCCTTGTCTCGACCTCGTTCCCGTGCGGGGCGGCGATCTCGCGGAAGCGGTGCGGCGTCTGACCCTCCTGCATGACGGCAAGCGGGAAGTCTGGGTCGCCTGCGCCCTCGGCTATTCGCGCAGCGCCAGCGTCGTGGCGGCCTGGCTGTGCGCCGCGACGGGAAAAACCGCCAGCATCCAGGAGGCTGTCGCAAGGCTGCGGCAGACCCGTCCGCAAATCGTGCTCGGCGCGGACAGCCTCGCCTGCCTGGAAGCTTTCCGCGCCGGATTGTCCCGGCAATGACGAACGACTCCCCCGCCCTCGCCCTCGTTGGCCTGTCGCTGTGCGAAGCGGGCGACAAGCTCGACGCCTGGAGCCGCGCCCTGTTTCTCGTGTCCTTTCTGGTACTGCTCCTGGGTGCGTCTCTCGGCGCGCGCCATCTTGCCATGGCGGTGGCATGCCTCGCGTGCGCGGGCGGCGAGGCTTTTCTTGCGTGGCGGCTGGCCTTCGACCGCCCGGTATTCGCCGCCTGGGCACGCCTGGATGCGGATCGACTCCCCGGCGCGCAGCAGGCGTTCGATGTCGCATTGGAAAAAGTATCGAAGAAAACGCCGGGAAACCGCCCCCTGGCCGCCCGCGTCGCGGGGCTGAAGCGTCTGTTCGTCCGGCAGATCGCCGCTTTCGCCGGACAGGTCGTCGTGCTGCTGGCCTTGCTGGAAACATTCCATGTTCGATGAGGCGCTGGCCGCCACTTTCTGCGGTTTCATCAAGGCGCTGACCGGCGCGCGCGCGGTCTGGCTCGGTGCCGGGCCGCAGGCACGACCGCGGGTCTATTACGCCAATCACCGCAGCCACGGCGATTTCCTCATCGTTTGGGCATTGCTGCCGACGACCTTGCGGGCCGTCACCCGCCCGGTTGCCGGAGCCGATTACTGGCTGCGCGGCCAGTTGCGGCGCTACCTGATCGAACGGGTATTTCGCGGCGTTCTCATCGACCGGCACATCAAACGCGGCGACGACCCCATCGCCGCCATGTGCGCCCCGCTCGATGCGGGGGAATCCCTGATCGTTTTTCCCGAAGGCACCCGCAACCAGGGCGATGGCCTGCTGCCTTTCAAGCCGGGCATTCACCATCTGGCCGAAAGGCGACCCGAAACGGAATTCGTTCCGGTCTGGATCGAGAACCTGGGCCGCACCTTGCCCAAGGGCGGCCTGCTCGCCGTGCCGTTGTTGTGTTCGGTGAGCTTTGGCGCGCCGCTCATCCTGGAACCCGGCGAACGGCGGGCCGATTTCCTCGCGCGCTGCCGCGACGCGCTGCTTTCCCTCGAACCCGCCGGGCAAAGACCCGCCGGGCAAAGACCCGCCGGGCAAAGGACGAACGAACCGCCATGAACAATCCCGAACTTTCCCCCGAGCAGACCTTGTTGTTCATCTTTGTCGGCATTGCTGGCGCGCTGCTCGTCGCCAGCACCATCGGTCTCGTCCTGCGCATCCGCCTACCGGAAGGGAAAACGAATCCCGTCATCGCCAACCTCAACGCCCGCATCAACGCCTGGTGGCTCATGGTGCTCGTCCTGGCGGCGGCGTTCCGGGCCGGGAACACGGCGGTGATCGTGCTCTTCGCCTTCGTCTCCTTCCAGGCACTGCGCGAATACATCTCCGTCACCTACACCCGCCGGAGCGACCATCACGCCCTGCTGTGGTGCTTTTTCTTCTTCCTGCCCCTGCAATACTGGCTGATCGGCATCGGCTGGTACGGCCTGTTCACGATCCTGATCCCGGTCTATGCCTTCCTGCTCCTGCCGATTTCCGCCACATTCGGGGCGGATGCCACCCGCTTCCTGGAACGCGCCGCCAAAGTACAGTGGGGACTGATGATCTGCGTCTATTGCCTGTCGCATGTGCCCGCCCTGCTGGTGCTCGACATCCCCGCCTTTTCCGGGCGCAATCTGCAACTGATCGTCTTCTTGCTGCTTACCGTGCAGTCGAGCGACGTTTTCCAATACGTGTGGGGGAAACTCCTCGGGCGGCGCAAGCTGTCTCCGGAAATCTCGCCTTCCAAGACGCTGGAAGGGCTGCTCGGCGGCATTCTCAGCGCCACCGCCGTGGGCGCGGCACTGTGGCAGATCACGCCGTTTGCCTGGTGGCAGGCGGCGCTGATCGCGCTCACCGTCAACGTGCTCGGCTTTTTCGGCGGCTTCGTGCTTTCCGCCATCAAACGCGACTGCGGCTTGAAGGACTGGGGCCGCATGATCGAAGGGCATGGTGGTATGTTGGATCGCGTCGATTCGCTGAGCTTTTCCGCACCCGTCTTTTTCCACCTCGTGCGGTATTGGTGGACATGATCCGCAGGTCGAGGCTCCTCACCCCGCCTCGCCCATCGAAGCCGTCCGGTTGCGTCCCTGTCTTTTTGCCAGCAGGACGGCGCGGTCGGCTTTCTTGACCAGATCGCTGACCTCGGCCATGGTGTCGTCTTCCACCGCCACGCCCACGCTGATCGTCAAATGCAATATTTCGTTTTCGTTGCTGATCGTGAGCTGGTTGATCTCCGCGCGCAGGCGCTCGCCGCAGGCTATCGCTTCTTCCAGCGAGGTCTCCGGACAAATGACCAGGAATTCATCGCCGCCGATGCGGCAGATCACGTCCTTGCCGCGCAGCGCCATGCGCAGGGCGTCGGACGCCTGGCGCAGGCTCATGTCGCCAACGTCGTGGCCGTAGATGTCGTTGATCCGCTTGAAGTGGTCGATGTCGACGATCATGCACGCCAGGGTGCGCCCGGTGCGCTGTGCCGCCGACCATTCCTGCCGCATGCGTTCGTGCGCGTAGCGCAGGTTGGGCAGCCCGGTGAGGGCATCCGTGAGCGCGGCTTCTTGCAGGCAGCGGTTGGAGATGGCCAGTTCGGCGGCGAAATGCCGCAGTTCTTCGCGTTCGTGCTCCAGCTCCTGCTGTAATTGCACGATCCGGCGCGCCGCGTTCAATCGCGCCAGCAGCATCCGGGCACCCGCGGGTTTGATGAAGAAATCGTCCGCGCCCGCTTCGAGGACGGCAATGTGGGTGACGTCGTCGCTGGGCAGCAGCAGCAGGATGTACATGCCGCGCCCGATGCGCGATGCGCGCAGGGTCTTGATGAGGCGGCCCACATGAACGGGGTCGTCGCTGGCGTCGAGCACCAGGATTTGCGGCTGTACGTCGAGCACCTGCTCCATGACGGCCCTCAGGTTGAGGCACTCGAACACGCGAATGCCGATGCCCTGCAATGCCTTTGACAGCCGCGCGCGCTCGGCGGCGTTTTTTTCGACGAGCATCGCGCGCAGGCCGGGCGGGGCCGCGCTCGGGGAGGAGGCTTCGCCTTTTTCTCCGGCTTGGTGTGCTGCCTGGGCGGATGTCGGCGGCTCGCCGGTTTCGGCACCGCTCAAGGCATCGAAGGGCGGCACGACCGTATTGCCGAGTTGCAATAATTTGCTCCACTCCTGCCATTGGCGGGCGATGGCATTGCAGTCGCTGACGAAGGCTTCGCGCCCGTATCCCAGGTGCGCCGCCAGTCTCAGGGCGCGTCCCATCAGCGTTTGTTGTCCGGGCTGCGCTCCCAGGCAGATTTCCGCCACGTTCCGGGCGAGGATCAGGCATTGCATGACCGTCATTTCCCGGCTGTCGGCGGCGAAAGACACATCACCGGGGTGTTCGTAGTAGTACACGGGGGCGGTAAAGACGGGCGGGATGCCCCAATCCGCGAGCATGGCCGTCCCCAGTTCCGCATGAGTCATCGCCAGCACTTGCCGTTCCTGCTCCACGAGGTCGATGCCCGGGTTGTCCGCCATGATGGCGAGCAATCGACCATATTTGATCGGGTATACCGTGGCGAGCGCCAGTTCGCCGATTCGTGCGAGGAGGCCGACGCTGAAAAGTTCGTCCGCGGCCACCAGGCGGATACGCCCGGCAAACGTCTGCATGGCGACCGCCATGATGAGCGACGACGACCAGAACCGCGTGTAGTCGAAACCCGGACAATTCCCCTTGCGGTAGTTCGAGAGGAGCGAAAAACCGAGTACCATCGCGCGCACTGCGGGCAGTCCCACTACCATCAGGGCTTCCCGCACGGATACGATTGCCCGCTGTCGGAAAAGCATGCCGTTGGCGGCCTTGATGAGCCGCCCGACGAAAGCCGGGTCGCCCTTGATGACCCGTGCCAGGTCGGTGGCCGAAACGGTTTCGTCCTGCGCCATGCGCATGACGGCCAATGCGACGCCGCGAGGCGAGGGAAGATGCCCCGTAGCCTTGATTTGCGCAAAACGCTTAAGGTCGATCGGTGAGGACATATGGACACCAGAAAGAGGAACGATTTCATGCGCGGACAGCAACCCCAAAGGGCATTGCCAATGCCTTGTCCGATATACCACAAACTTTTGGAGGATTTGGCCGTCGGACACATTCGGTTTGCCGCAATGTGTGCCATATGTCCTCCTGATAGAATGGAAAGACTGAAATGACCATCGGTGAATCCCGTCGAGTTTCGCAATGAAATACTGTTCCACATGCGGCGCGCCCGTCATATTGTCCATCCCGTCCGGCGATACGCGGCAACGCCATGTTTGCGTGAATTGCGGTGCGATTCACTATCAGAATCCCAAATTGGTCGTCGGTGCGATTCCGGTCTGGGAAGACAAGATATTGCTCTGTCGACGCGCAATCGAACCCCGGCGGCGCAAATGGACTTTGCCCGCCGGTTTCATGGAAAACCACGAGACGGCCGCCGAGGCCGCCATCCGCGAGACGCTGGAAGAAGCCTGCGCGAATGTCGATCTGGATGAAATGTTTACGTTTATCGACTTGCCCTGCATCGACCAGGTGCATATCTTTTATCGCGCCCGCCTGCGCGACACCGATTTCCATCCCGGCGACGAGTCGCTCGAAACCGTGCTTTTCAGCGAAGCCGACATTCCCTGGGACGATATTGCTTTTCGCAGCACCACGTCGACCCTGCGCCATTATTTCGACGACCGCCGCGAGGGGCATTGGCGTTTTCATGCCATCGTCCAGCACGCCGCGGCCCGATAGCGATCCGCCGCGAGCACGCCGATTCGCCTGGTGCGGAACCGCCCCCGGCGCGTGGACTCCTACCCTCGGAGACGAATGCGCGGCACGGACGTAGAACCCGTCTTGCCGCCGTCCGTTGCCGACGCTCACACAAAAAACACGGGGGAGGACGACCATGTTCAATTCGCTCAAAATCAGCCAGAAGCTACTCATCCTGACCGCGATGTCGCTGCTCTTGTCCGCCGTCGTGGCGGGCGTCGGCATCATCGGCATGGCCAGGGTCCAAACGAACCTGGAAACATCCTACGATCACGCGGCCAAGCCAAGCCCGTCGCTGGCGCGCGTCAACGGCAGCATCGGCGACGTGGGGCTGGAAATCCTGCTTGCGTTCCAGCATGCCCCCGGTTCGACCGTCTCGCAGCTGCACGGAGACAGCCTCGAAGAGCACTTCGCAAAAATCTCCGAACTGGCGGATTATCTGGAAACCAACTGGAAAGCGTTCAGCGCGTCCAGCCTGGGCCGACAAGAAGAAGCGACCATCGAGCGTTTCGACGAGCATTACGCGCCGCTCAAAAGCGCCATCGACCAGACGCTGGCCGCCTTGCGCGCGGGCACTTTCTCGGGAGAAAACTTTTCCCGTTTCCTGACCGCTTTCATGACGCATGCACCGGCAATGAACGAGGCGACCCTCTCCATGATCGAGACGGCGGAAAAGATCGCCTATGCCGAATTCAACGAGGGCAAGGAAACCGTCAATGCCAATCGCCTGTCCATTGCGCTCGCCCTTTCCGTCGGCCTGGCGGCCTGCGTGTTGCTGGCGCTCTTTCTCATCCGCTCCATTACCCGGCCACTGTCCGAAGTGCGAAACGCGATGACGGCAATCGAAGCCAGCCGCGACTTCACCCACCGGGTGCCCATAGCCAGCCAGGACGAAGTCGGCCAGGCCGCGCACGCCTTCAACCTGCTGCTCGGCTCCTTGCAGGAAGCGTTCAAGGGCATCCTCGCCAACGTCGAGCAGTTGATGAAAATCACGGCGGAACTTGCCGAAAATACCCACGACGTTGCCCAGAACTCCGAATCCGCCAGCGAATCCACCGCCGCGATCGCTGCGGCGGTAGAAGAAATGTCGGTCAGCATCACCCGCGTGAGCGACAACGCCAAGGACACGCTGGACGTTTCCAAACACACGGGCGAACTGTCGCACCAAGGCAGCGACGTCATCCGCGACACCGTCGCCCGCATGCGCGAAATGGCCGAATCGGTGGCCAACTCCTCGGCGACCATTGCCGAACTGGGCAAGCAGTCCGAGCAAATCTCCAGCATCGTGCAAGTCATCAAGGACGTGGCCGACCAGACCAACCTGCTGGCACTCAATGCCGCCATCGAAGCGGCCAGGGCGGGCGAGCAGGGGCGCGGCTTTGCCGTGGTCGCCGACGAAGTGCGTAAACTCGCCGAGCGCACATCGGCGGCAACCGGCGAAATCGCCTCGATGATTTCCGCCATCCAGGAAAGCTCGCACAGCGCCGTCCACGCCATGAGCCACGCCGCCAAACAGGTCGAGCAGAGCGTGAGCCTGGCCGACCGCGCCGGTAACGCCATCTCCGACATCCAGCAAGGCGCGGAAGAAGTGCGCCACCACGTCAACGACATCACCCAGGCGCTCACCGAACAAGGCATCGCCAGCCAGAACATTGCGCAGCAAGTCGAGCGCGTGGCCCGCGCCGCCGAGGGCAACAGCGCAAAGACCCGGGAGGCCGCCGGAGCCGTGGGAAAAATCAAGGTCACGGCGCAAGGAGTACGCACAGCAATCGGTCAGTTCACGTTATAAGGGGGATACAAAAGCCGAAGGGATCCGACCGATGATTACGCCGAAACAAAACGCGGGAACACGTATCCTGAATCTGGAAGAAGCGCGGGCGCTCCTCGCGCTGTACGAATCCATGATCGAAATCGCCCGCGCTCGCGACTGGGAACGCCTGGCCGAAATCGAACACCAGGCCGCGATCATCCGCGACACGGCGTCCGCCCCCGCACGCGAACCCGCAGACGCGGACAGCACGGCCCAGGAAAACATCAAGGCACTGACGGAATTGATCCGGCGCATCCAGGCCCTCGACCGCGAAATACGCGATTACGTGGAACCCGCGCACGAAGAAGCGCGCCAGCAACTGGCCAGCGAAATCAAGGGTCGCAACATGCGCGCCGCCTATGGCGGCCTCGACAGTCCCGGATGATCCTCATGCCATAAACCCAGGGATGCCAGAGCATGATTCCCTCGGATCTTGCCGCCCGCCTGCGCTTCCTGCACGAAGCCAGCCTTTTCGAAGCCTCGCCCCCGGTTGCCGGGCTGCACCGCTCGCGCGAAATCCAGGCCCAATTGCAAGAACTGGTGCCGGGGCAGCGTTTCTTCGCCACCCTGCAACGCACGCTGCCCGACGGCACTTTTCGTGCGCTGGTTGCGGGTCGGCAAATCACCCTCGCGCTCAACGCCTCCGCCCAACCGGGCGACACGCTCGAACTGATCGCCACCCGCGTCACCCCCGGCATCGTACTGTCCCGGTTGGCCGGAGCCGAAACCGCCGCGCTCGCCAGCTCGGCCCGCCCCAAGCTCAGCCCGACCGGGCAACTCATCAGCTTTTTGCTCACGGGCCAGCCCGCCGCCAAACCCACGGTGTTGGCGAACAACCAACCCTTTTTCAACACACCGCCGCCTTCCACGGCGAACACCAACGTCCAGACCGCCCCGGCCGCGCAGACCGCCCCAGCCGCGCAGACGGTGCCCACCGCCGCCCAGCCCCTGCCGGGAGTCGCCGCTGGTGCCCAACTTGCCGCCTCCGCGCAAACCGTCGCCAGCACCCAACTTGCGCCCATGCTGCGTCAGGCGCTGGTGCAAAGCGGGCTGTTTTACGAATCGCACCTGACGCAATGGCTGGCGGGGAAAATCGACCTGGCCGCACTCGCGCGCGAACCGCAAAGCCAGGGCATGCAGCCGCCGACGGGACAAACGCCATCGGGCACCGCCAACGCCACTAACACCGCCGCCGCGTCCTCGTCTGCCGCCCCGACATCCGCCCCCCCGGCCAGCGCGGGAAACACCGCGCCGACACCGGGCAACAATGCCGCCATCCAGGCGCTTGCGCGCAACGAAGAACCCATTGCCCGCGTCGCGGGCGCAAGCGGCCAGCCTGCCGAAAACTCCCTGCGCGGCGGCCCGATTGCCGAACGTCTGCTGCCCATCGTCCACCAGCAACTCGAAACGCTCGCCAGCCAGCAATACGTCTGGCATGGCATGGCATGGCCCGGCCAAACGTTCGAATGGATCATCGAAGACCCGCGCGGCGAGGGGCACGCGGACGGCGAAGAAAACGACCGGGAATGGCACACCACGCTGCGGCTGACGCTGCCCCGTCTCGGCGGCATCCAGGCCAGCGTGCGGCTGACCGCGGGCGGCGTCGCCCTGCGGCTCGACGTCGATGACGAAACCGCCGCCCGCGCGCTCGAAACGCACCGCGACGAACTGCTGGAAGCCCTGGCGGCGGCGGGCGTGCCGCTCACCGGCATGGCCGTGGAACACCGCGATGAACGCTGACGACACCCTGCCACGCGGCGAAGCCGTCGCCCTCACCTACACGCCGGGCGACAGCGCCCCGACGGTTGTTGCCAAGGGCCGGGGGCTGATCGCGCAAGAGATCATCGAACGTGCCCGCGAAGCCGGTGTTTACGTACACGAATCGCCCGAACTCGTCTCGCTGTTGATGCAAGTCGACCTCGACGAGCACATCCCCCCGCAGCTCTATACCGTCATTGCCGAACTACTGGCCTGGCTCTACCGCATCGAAGCGGCCACCCCCGGCGTCATGCAAAAAACCATCGAAACACACCAGAAACCGTAGCCATGCCATGCGAAGGACAGTAAGCTGTCTGTCTATCCAACAATATGATTTACCGGATCAAACGATATGCCGGAACAAACCGACAACGAGTTGGTACTCGAACCCATGCACGAGGACGGACTGGAGCACTACCTCCTGCGTGGCCGCCAGCAAATCCGCCATCTGTTGCAGGACATGATCGACGCCCGCGCGCTCATCAGCATCCACATACTACCGGGGTCGCTCTCCTTTCTCAGCACCCTCATCATGCTTTCCGAAGACGAGGAACGGCTTTTTCTCGACGCCAGCTCGAGCGAAGCCATTCATCGCCGCGTACTGGAAGCCGAGCGCCTGCTCTGCATCACCCAGTTGAACAAAATCCGCATCCAGTTCCGGGTATCCAGCATCGCGGAAGTTCCGCTCGAAGGCCGTCCCGCCCTCGTCGCGCCCCTTCCCTCGGAAATCCTGCGCCTGCAACGGCGGGACGCCTTCCGCTTGATGGTGCCCATTTCCCACAAACTGAAATGCCTGCTGCCCGAATCGGCACGGGAGACCGGTGGCGCGGAAACCCGCGAAAGGGTCGTCGAAATCCCCGTCATCGACGTGAGCGCCAGCGGCCTGTCGCTGGAAATTCCCGCCAGCAAAACCGCGCCGGGCGTGGGCGACACCATCAAGGATTGCTCCCTGAAACTGCCCGGCGGCCTCATCAGCGTCAATCTTGAAGTCCGCAACCACAGCCGCCGCATCCTCGGCGACGGCAGGGAGATGCTCCGTCTCGGTTGCAGCTTCATCGGCCTGCCCACCCACGCCGCCAACCAGATACAACGCTACATCTACCAGACCGAACGCGAAATCCGCTCGCGCGTGTGACGGGGCGGACGAATGCAGATTCAGGCGCTCGCTTGGGGAGCATAGGTATCTACACAGCCTGTTTCCTTCTCCCTCGTCATTGCGAGGGCCGCAGGCCCGTGGCAATCCACACGGCGGTTCCGCCTGCCCCAACGCTTCGGGTGATGGCTCCGCTGCATGGATTGCCACGTCGCTGCGCTC
>JAISNX010000057.1 GCA_031276015.1 Azoarcus sp. | reverse complement strand
CTTCATTCCGCAACAGGCCATCGGACATCAATCTCCCATCAATGCCCTCGCGTCATGGTACGATCAACATCCTGATTTGTTCATCACTCCAGTTTATAATCAGGCGGAACGCGACACCTGACTGACGGGCAATTGGCCTACTGGGGTAGACTCTTCCCTTGATCGTGTTTCCTCGAACAAATCAAAACGGTTCGCGCACACCCGGATGGACGTTTCCGCACACCCTGACGCCCAGGGTGCCCCGCTCGGCAAGCCTGTTGCCTATGACGACACTTACGCGCCCGACTTGCTGTTTCCTATCGCGCGGCAGGGCAAGCGCGACGAGATCGGCATCCGGGCCGATGCCTTGCCTTTCGTCGGCGTGGATTCATGGAATGCGTATGAGCTGTCGTGGCTCGATCCGCGCGGCAAGCCGGTCGTGGCTCTGGGGCGCTTCCGGGTTCCGGCCACGAGTCCGAACCTGATCGAGTCGAAATCGCTCAAGCTCTATCTCAACGCTTTCAACCAGTTTCGGCTGTCCGATGCCGAAACGCTGCGCGCGATCCTGGTCCGCGATCTCTCCGCCGCCGCCGGGGCGGCGGTGGATGTGAGGGTCATGCCGCTGGCCGCGCGCCCGGTGCGGCGTTTCGCCGATCCCGACGGGTTCTGTCTCGACGTGCTCGACATCGACATCGACACTTACCGACCCTGCCCCGACACCCTGCGCGCGCAAGGCGCGGCGACGAGCGAGACGCTTTACTCGCATCTGCTGAAATCCAATTGCCTTGTCACCGGCCAGCCGGACTGGGGCACGCTGGCGGTGCGCTATCGCGGCCCGGCAATCGACCGCGCGGGGCTGTTGCGCTACATTGTTTCCTTTCGCCAGCACAATGAATTCCACGAACAATGCGTCGAGCGGATATTCTGCGACATCCTCGCCCGCTGCAAGCCTTCGGCGCTGGCGGTATGGGCGCGTTACACGCGACGCGGCGGGCTGGACATCAATCCCTTCCGGGCGACGCCGGGCGCTGGCGGCGATTGGGATGACGATGCCAACGACATCCGACAATGAACAACGCCCGACAGGTGTTATCAGACCATGCTTCCCCCGACCGATGCCCTCCTCGTCCTGACCACCCTCCCCGACGAGGCCAGCGCCCGCGCACTGGCGGAGAAGCTCGTTTCGGAACGGCTAGCGGCATGCGTGAATATCCTCGCGCCTTGCACGTCGGTGTACCACTGGCGGGACGCGGTGGAACGCGCTGCCGAAATACCGCTGCTCATCAAGACTACCCGCGAGCGTTATCCGGCGCTCGAAGCGGCGGTGCGGGCCGCCCATCCGTATGAAATCCCCGAACTGCTCGCGGTGCCGGTCACACAGGGCTTGACGGCTTATCTCGGCTGGCTGGCGGATTCGGTTACGATTCCGGCTTCGCCCGTGCCGGATGCTTCCTGAGCCATGCCGATTTCCGTTTTCCCCCGCCTGCTGTCCGTTCTCATCGTGTTCCTGCTGGCGCTGTCCGCGATGCCGACGCGCGCCGCCGATCCGATGGAGGCGGAGAAAGCGTTCGTCATGCGCGCCCGCGCAATCGGCCCCGATGCGGTCGAAGTCGTTTTCGACATCGCGCCCGATTATTATCTTTATGGCGAACGCTTCCGCTTCGAGGCGGAACCGCCCGAGGTCAAACCCGGCAAGGCGGAACTGCCGCCGGGCAAGCGCAAGAACGATCCCTTTTTCGGCGAGGTCGAAACCTATCGCGGCCAGTTGCGCATATTGCTGCCGCTTGCGGCACCCGAGGACATCCGGCGTTTCACCCTCATCGTGACCAGCCAGGGCTGTTGGGATGGCGGGGTTTGCTATCCGCCCACGACGCAGCGCACCGAAATCGACCTCAGGGCAAGCCAGGGCAAGGCCGGAAGCGGCTTCGGCGGACGCCTGTTCGAGATCGCGCCCGATCCGCAGCCGGACACCGCACCGACATCCGGCGACGGCAATGAAAGCGGTCGCATCGCCGGATTGTTGTTCGCCGCCAGCAATCCGCTGGTGCTGGCGAGTTTTTTCGGCCTCGGGTTGTTGCTGGCGTTTACGCCGTGTACGTTTCCGATGATTCCGATTCTCTCGGGCATCATCGTCGGCACGGATCGCCCGGTATCGCGCGGACGCGCATTGGCGCTGTCGCTCGCCTACGTGCTCGGTATGGCGTCGACCTACGCCGTGGCCGGAGCCGTCGCCGGACTCACCGGCACCCTGTTCGCCGCCGTGCTGCAAAACGCCTGGGTGCTGTCGGCGTTCGCGCTTCTTTTCGTGCTGCTGGCATTGTCGATGTTCGGCTTTTTCCCGCTGCAATTGCCGACGACGCTGCAAAGCCGACTCGCCGATGCCGCCAACCGGGAAAAGGGCGGCCATCTTGGCGGCGTGGCGGCGATGGGGGCCTTGTCGGCGCTGATCGTCGGCCCCTGCATGACGGCACCCTTGGCGGGAGCCTTGCTCTACATCGCCCAGACCGGCGACGCGATGCTCGGCGGCTTTGCCCTGTTCGCCCTGGCCTTGGGCATGGGCGTGCCGCTCGTCGCGGTGGCCTTGGCGGCGCGCTCGGTGCTGCCCAAGGTCGGGCCGTGGATGGAGGGGGTAAAAAAGGCGTCGGGCGTGCTCTTGCTGGCGGTGGCACTGTGGGTGGCGACGCCGGTGCTGCCAGTGCTCGCGCTCATGCTCGGATGGGCGGCGCTGCTGCTGTTTTCGGGGGTATTCCTTTCCGCGCTCGATCCCTTGCCCTGCGCGGCCCGAGGCTGGCAACGGTTCTGGAAAGCCATGGGGGTGATGTTGCTCGTCGGCGGCGTGGCGATGCTGGCCGGGGCGCTGGCCGGATCGCACGATCCGCTTCGACCGCTCGCCGTTTTCCATGCCCGTGCCCTTTCCGCGCCTCCCGCTTTCGAGCAGATCGACTCGGTGGAGGAACTCGATGCCCGCCTTGCCGCCGCTGGCCGTCCGGCGATGCTCGACTTCTATGCCGACTGGTGCGTGGCATGCAAGGAGATGGAACGCGACACCTTCGGTGATTCCGCCGTGGCCGCGCGCATGGGCCGGATGCTGCTGCTCCGGGCCGACGTCACCGCCTACAGCGATGCACACAAGGCGCTGTTGCGGCGTTTCGGCCTCGTCGGCCCGCCGGGCATCATCTTCTTCGATGCCGCCGGGCGTCCGCGCGATGACCTGCGCGTAACAGGTTTCATGCGGCCCGCAAACTTCGCGGCCTTGCTGGATCGCGCACTGTAGGCGCTTTCGGCCTACAATTGCCTTCCTTCATCGTTCCCCCCCTTATTTCCATGTTCTCCGGTATCGTGGCCACGGTTGGCCGTATTGAACAGACCGAACCCTTGGGCGACGGATTGCGCCTCACCGTCGATGTCGGCAGCCTCGACCTGGGCGATGTCGCCATCGGCGACAGCATCGCCAACAGCGGCGTGTGCCTGACCGTGATCGAACGCGCGGGCAAGCGGGTGAAGTTCGACGTGTCGCGCGAAACGCTCGATTGCACCGTCGGCCTCGGCCACGTCGGCGAGGAGGTCAATCTCGAAAAGGCGCTCGCGCTCTCCGACCGCCTCGGCGGGCATCTCGTCACCGGGCACGTAGACGGCATCGGCGAAGTCGTCCGCTTCGCGCCCCTTGCCGAAAGTTTCGAGCTGGTGGTGCGCGCGCCGGACGCCATTGCCGGTTACATTGCGCGCAAGGGTTCGATCACCGTCAACGGCGTGAGCCTGACGGTCAACCGGGTGGACGGGCGCGACTTCTCGACCAACCTGATCCCGCACACGGTCGAAATCACCAATCTCAAGCACCTGAAAGCGGGCAGCAAGGTCAACCTCGAAATCGACCTCATCGCCCGCTATGTAGAGCGCATGATGGCCTGGCGCGACGGCGAGGGCGCGGTTTCGCCCTGATTCCACACAGAAGGCACACAGAATGAGCGCACAAGTCCAGTCTTTCCCCATTCCGCTCGCCCTCCAGGCACCGGAGTGCAAAAAATCCGGCACCCTCGCGCCGATCACCGAGATCATCGCGGAGATCAAGGCCGGGCGCATCGTTATCCTCGTCGACGAAGAAGACCGCGAGAACGAGGGCGACCTGCTGATGGCCGCCGAATTCGTCACGCCGGAGGCGATCAATTTCATGGTCACGCACGGACGCGGCCTCGTCTGCCTGACGCTCACCGCCGAACGCTGCAAGCAACTCGGGCTTGAACAGATGGTGGACGACAACCGCGCCCCGCTCGGCACCGCCTTCACCGCCTCGATCGAAGCCGCCACCGGCGTGACGACCGGCATTTCCGCCCAAGACCGCGCCCGCACGATACAAGTGGCCGTCGCCCGCCACGCCAAGCCGGAAGACATCGTGATGCCCGGCCACATCTTCCCGCTCACGGCCAAGAACGGCGGCGTGCTGATCCGTGCCGGTCACACCGAGGCCGGGTGCGACCTCACCCAACTCGCCGGGCTGGAACCGGCGGCGGTGATCTGCGAGGTGCTCCGGGAAGACGGCACCATGGCGCGTTTGCCCGACCTGGTCGAATTCGCCAGGAAACACGGCCTCAAGATCGGTGCCATCCGCGATCTCATCGAATACCGCGCCGCCACCGAGCGGCTGGTGGAGCGGATCGCCGACAAGGAAATCGACACGCCATACGGGCGTCTGCGCCTTGCCGCCTTCCGCGACACGACTTCGGGCGACGTACACTTCGCGGTCTATCACGGCGACATCCATCCCGACCGCGAAACCTTCGTCCGCGTGCATGAGCCGATTTCCTTCGTCGACTTCCTCGACGCCACCAATGCCGGTCACACATTTCCCATCGGCCAGGCGCTCGCCGGGCTGGCCGAAGCCGAAGCCGGGGTCGTCGTGCTCCTTTATCGCCCGCAAAGCGGACAGGAACTGCTCGACCGCCTCACCGGGCAAGGCGTGCCGCAAGCGCGATGGGATGCGCGCCTGTCTGGCGTCGGCGCACAAATCCTGCGCAGCCTCAACGTCGGCAAGATGCGCGTGCTGGCAAGCCCGCGCAAGATTCCCAGCATGGGCGGTTTCGGCCTCGAAATCACCGGTTTCCTCGCGCACCTGGCACCGGGCGACGACAAGGACGTGCTCCACCGGGACGATCCCGCCGACACGAACAAACCCGCCTGACGGCGCGTTCTCATTTTTCATACCCCGAACCATGGCCCAACACAGCAACACCGACGATCACGGCATCGACCTCGACGGCCAGGGACTGCGCATCGGCGTAGTCATGAGCCGCTTCAACCGGACAGTGGGCGACGGGCTGCTGTCGGCCTGCGTCGACGAACTGCTCGCCCTCGGCGTGTCCTCCGAGTCGATCCGCGTCACCACCGTACCCGGCGCGCTCGAAATTCCGCTGGTCTTGCAGCGCCTCGCCCGCAGCGGCCAGTTCGACGCCCTTGTCGCACTGGGCGCGGTGATTCGCGGCGAAACCTATCACTTCGAGCTGGTATCCAACGAAGCCGCCGCCGGCATCACCCGCGTCTGCCTCGACAGCGGCGTGCCGGTCGCCAATGGCGTACTGACCACCAACGACGACGACCAGGCGCTTGCGCGCATGCGGGAGAAAGGACGCGACTGTGCGCGCGCGGCGGTGGAAATGGCCAACTTGCAAAAGGCATTGCCATGAGCCGCGAGGGATGGCGGGAAATCGCCGCGCGTCGCAAGGCGCGCGAACTGGCCTTGCAAGGGGTTTACCAACACCTGCTGCACAACACGCCCGTGAGCCGGGCCGAAACGGCGGCGGAGACGGAAACGCCGTCCGCGCCTTCGCGCGTTTCCCTGGCCGAACAGTCGCCGCAAGTGCAACTGCACGCAATCGAAGAAATCCTGGCCAGCGCCTCGCCGGAAGAAATCGACAAAGAAACGACCGGCGCACGCCCGCCCGCCGACGCCGGTTTTTTCACTGCGCTACTGCAAGGCGCGGTCAACGAAGCCGAAGAACTGCGCGCGCTTTTCGCGCCGCTGCTCACGCGCGCCGTTGCGGAACTCTCGCCGGTCGAACATGCGCTACTGCTTTTGGGCGCTTTCGAACTGCGCCACGACATCGAAACACCCTACCGCGTGGTCATCAATGAAGTGGTCGAACTGGCGAAGAAATACGGCGGCACCGACGGCTATAAATTCGTCAATGGCGTGCTCGACCGCCTGGCGGCGAACATCCGCCCCGAAGAAGTGACCGCTACCCGCGCCGCCCGCAAATAAGAAACGGCAGGCACGAAAAAACCGGCAGGGTCGCCCCTGCCGGTTTTTAACGAAACGCGCAACCCCCGAAACGCGCGATCCCGCCCGATGGTCAGTCCGCGGCCTCGTTGACCGCGTTCTTCAATGTGGCCCCTGCGGAGAACTTGGGCACCTTCGATGCAGCAATCTTGATGGCCTCCCCGGTTTGCGGATTACGCCCTGTGCGGGCCGCCCGCTTGGACACCTCGAACGAGCCGAATCCGGTAAAGGTCACTTTTTCGCCTTTGACCAATTGCTCGGACAAAAGCTCAAGAACACCGGCCAGTGCGCGCTCGGCCTGGGCACGCGGTACTTCCAGACGGTCAGCCAAGGCTTCGACAAATTCACCTTTGTTCATGTTCATGCTCTTCCTCAATTAGACGGGTTGTTGTTGCTTGCTTGGAACGAACGACGCTGCATCAGTCCGGCGGATTCTAACACCGCCATGGAAAAGTACACCCCCGGAATCGCTAAAAAATACCGTAATAAATCGTATATATACAGGCAAGCCGCCCGCCGGGCACCTTTTGCCACGGGACATTCATGCCGTCCCGCCCGCGCATGCTAGACTTTCCCCTGTTTTCCCGCATTCCACGCCCCCGTCCCATGAACCTGATCGACCGCGTTTCCCGCCAGTTCGAAGACAGCGCCCACGCCAAGCTTGCTGCCGTCGAATGGCTGGCACCGCCGGTCGTGGAGGCCATCGAGGCCATGACGGCCTGCCTGCTTGGCAACGGTAAAATCCTCGCCTGTGGCAATGGCGGCTCGGCGGCGGATGCGCAACATTTCGCCGCCGAACTGGTCAATCGATTCGAAATGGAGCGCCCGCCGCTGGCCGCTGTGGCGTTGAGCACCGATAGTTCGGTGTTGACGTCGATAGGCAACGATTACGATTTCGTGCAGGTCTTTTCGAAACAGGTTCGCGCCCTGGGCCAGGCGGGCGATGTATTGCTGGCGATCTCGACCAGCGGCAACTCGGCCAATGTACTGGCCGCCATCGCCGCCGCACATGAGCGCGAAATGCGCGTAGTGGCCCTCACCGGCAAGGGAGGCGGCAAAATCGCAGAGTTGCTGACGCCGAACGACGTCCATTTGTGCGTGCCCGCCGAGCGCACCGCGCGCATCCAGGAAATTCACCTGCTCGTCCTGCACTGCCTGTGCGACGGCATCGACTGTTTGTTACTTGGAGTAGAAAACTGATGAAAACCCCGCTGTTCCCCCTCCGCCGCGCGCTGCTCTCCGGCGCGTTCGTCCTCGCCAGTATCGGCCTGCTGCAAGGCTGCTTTCCGCTCGTTGCCGCCGGGATAGGGGCCGGAGCGGTCATGATCGCCGACCGTCGTTCGACAGGCACGTATGTCGACGACGAGTCCATCGAATGGAAAATCGCCGATCTCATCCGCAAGAATTTCGGCACGCTCAATCACATCAACGCCACCTCGTACAACCGCAACGTGCTCCTGACCGGCGAGGTACAGAACGAAAGCGTCCGCGCCGAGGTGCAACGCCTGGCCAGCAGCATCACCAGCGTGCGCTCCGTCGTAAACGAACTGGTCGTCGGCCCGGCATCGAGCCTGACCGACCGCGGTAACGATGGCTCCATCACTTTGAATGTGAAAGCACGCTTCCTCAACAACGGCCAGTTCACCTTCAATCACATCAAGGTCGTCACCGAAGCGGGCGTCGTTTTCCTGCTCGGACTCGTCACCCGCACCGAGGCAGAGCAGGCGGCGGAGGTTGCCCGCACCAGCCGGGGCGTGAAGAAGGTCGTCAAGGTGTTCGAGTACATCGGCGAGGGCGAAGCGCAGAGAATCGACAGCACCAACAGCGAACGCGGTGCGTCCACGTCCGGGGCGTCCCTGCCGCCGGTCGAAAACTCGTCCCCACCCGAAGCTCCCTGACGCCTCCAGGGAAACGTCGGCCAGGCCAGCCGTCATTGCGAGCGAAGAACGGCAATCCAGTTCTCGAAAATGAGTGCAGTCATTTCCAAAAATCACTGCACTCATTTTTGGAAATCATCGCACTCATTTCCAAAAATGACTGTACTCATTTTTCGGACACCGCCTCACGACCCCCGCGCGCGCCTCAGACTTCGCGCTTCGCGGCGGTTTCCGCTTCCGGCTGTGCTTCGTCGATGTCCAGTTCCTGAATCTTGCGCGTGATGGTGTTGCGGCCTATGCCGAGCAGCAGCGAGGCTTCGATGCGGCGACCGCCGGTGAGCGCCAGCGCCTGGCGGATCAGCGTGCGCTCGAATTCGCGCGTCAGGTGATCGAAAACCTTGCCGGGCATGGCGCTGAAAAGATGTTCGGCTTCGAGACGCAGGACATTGGCCCAATTGACCGGCGCTTCCTGCGCGGGGTGCTCGCGCAGGTCGGCGGGCAGGTCGGCAATGTCGACGCTCTGGCCGGGAGCCATGACGGTGAGCCAGTGGCAGAGGTTTTCGAGCTGGCGGATGTTGCCAGGGAAGGGTTGCGTTTGCAGGTACTTGAGCGCGGTCTCCGAGATGCGCTTGCTTTCCACGCCCAGTTCGTGCGCACTGCGTTGCAGGAAGTAGCGCACGAGGATGGGGATGTCCTCGCGTCGGTCGCGCAGGGGGGGCAGCCGCAGGCGAATGACGTTGAGACGATGGAAAAGGTCTTCGCGGAAAAGCCCTTGCCGGACGCGCTCTTCAAGGTTCTGATGCGTGGCGGCGATGATCCGCACGTTGGCGCGAATCGGCTGGTGCCCGCCGACGCGGTAGAAGTTGCCGTCGGAGAGCACCCGCAGCAGGCGGGTTTGCAACTCCGGCGGCATGTCGCCGATTTCGTCGAGGAAAAGCGTACCGCCCGCCGCCTGCTCGAAACGGCCCCGGCGTTGCGCGGCAGCCCCGGTGAATGCGCCGCGTTCGTGGCCGAACAGTTCGGATTCGAGCAGGTCGCGCGGAATGGCGGCGGTGTTGATGGCGATGAAGGGGGCATCCCGGCGCGGGCTGTGGCGGTGCAGGGCGCGGGCGACGAGTTCCTTGCCGGTGCCGGATTCGCCGCTGATGGTGACGGTGGCGTGCGATTGCGATAGCCGCCCGATGGCGCGAAAGACTTCTTGCATCGACGGTGCCTGGCCGAGGATTTCGGGGACGACGGTGTTGTCCTCGTCCACGTTTTCGTGCAGCGGACTTTGTTCGAGTGCCCGGCGCACGAGGGCGACGGCCTGGTCGACGTCGAAGGGTTTGGGCAGGTATTCGAATGCGCCGCCCTGGAAGGCGGAAACGGCGCTTTCGAGGTCGGAGTAGGCCGTCATGATGATGACGGGCAATTGCGGGTGGCGCTCCTTGACCCGGTGCAGCAGGGTCAGCCCGGAATCGCCGGGCATGCGGATGTCGGAGAGCATGACCTTGGGCGGTTGCGCGGTGGCCTCGAGGGCGGTGAGCGCCTCGCTCGCCGAGGCAAAGCTGCGGTAGTCGATGCTCTCGCGGCTCATGGCTTTTTCGAGCACCCAGCGGATGGAGCGGTCGTCGTCGATAATCCAGACTGTGTTCATTCGGAGGTCTTATGCATTATTTTGGTGCGGAATTGTCGGTTCATGCTTCAAGTTCGTTCATGTCACCGGGAGCAGGACGGTGAAGCAGGTCAGCCCCGGGCGGCTGTCGACTTCGATCATACCTTGGTGGCGTTCGATGAAGTTTTGCGCCAATGACAGGCCCAGGCCACTGCCGCCGTCGCGGCCCGAGACGAGCGGATAGAAAATCTTGTCGCGGATGTCTTCCGGAATGCCGGGGCCGTTGTCGACGACATGCAATTCCAGTGCCATTTTGAAACGGCGCTTGCTGATGGTGACCTGGCGGGCGACACGGCTGCGCAGGGCGATTTCGCCCTTGCCTTCGAGCGCCTGCGCGGCGTTGCGGACGATGTTGAGCAGCGCCTGGATGAGTTGTTCGCGGTCGGCGGTCAGTTCGGGCAGGCTGGTGTCGTAGTCGCGGTTGATGAGGATGTCGGGGAATTCGGCCAGGATGAGCCGCCTGACGTGTTCGAGGATGTCGTGAATGTTGAGCAGCGCCGGGCGCACGATGTTGTGCGAGCTGAGCAGGCGGCTCATCAGGTCTTGCAGGCGGTCGGTTTCGGCGATGATGACTTTGGTGTATTCGTGCAGTTGCGGGTCGGTGAGTTCGCTTTGCAGCAGTTGCGCCGAGCCGCGGATGCCGCCGAGCGGGTTCTTGATTTCGTGGGCGAGGTTGCGGATCAGTTCGCGGCTGGCCTGTTGCTGGTGCAGGAGCAGTTCTTCGCGCGCAACCCGGAGTTGGGCGTCGATGGGGCGGAATTCGAGCAGCAGGCGGACGTTGCCGACATCGACCGGGCTGACGGTGCAGTCGACGTTGATCTTGCCACCGCCGGGAATTTGCACTTTGAGGTCGTGCCCGGTGTAACTCCAGTTGGTGCTCAGCACTTCGTGCAGCGCATTGCTCAAGGAGGCGGCCTCGCCAAGCAGCGCCCGGAGCGGCTGTCCCGCCAGTTTGCGCTGGCTGACGGCGAAGAGGTTTTCGGCTCCCGGGTTGAGATGGCGGACGATGAACTCGGCGTCGACGAGGACGACGGCCGAGGAGAGGAGGTCAAGTCCGGCGAAGGGTTCCGGTATCGGGGGAGAGGGATGGTCGGTCATGGCGGAAAGCATGAGGCGTCATGCCTTCCGAAGCAAGCACCATGCCGCCTGTTTTTAGCGCAGGCCGGAGATTTCCTTGTTCAGCGCCTCGACATTGCGCGCGCGGCGCGCGACGTCGTCCTTCAGGGGTTGCAGGCGGTCGAGCACTTTCTGGTAATTGCGCTCGTTGCCGTTGCGAACGGCTTCCTGCGCGGCCAGCGTCTTGCGGGCTTCTTCCAGCGCAGCCTGTTCGTTGGCGAGTTCGTTTTCCAGCACTTCGCGTCGGGCGTTGTCGCGTTCCTTTTGCGTGTCGCTGCTGACCTTCGGGAAAGAGGCGGCGGTGGCGCGCATGGGGATGGTCGATACCGGCTGCTCGCCGGAGAGCGATTTGCAGTTCCTGGACGGGATATTTTCGTTGGTATAGGAGATTTTGCCGTTGGCATCCGTGCATTTATAGACCTGGCTGGTCGCGGGGAAGGCGAAACCGGCCAGCAGGAAAAAGAGCGGAATGGCGCGCGTGAGCATCATGGTTGGTTCCCTTCTGACGGACAGGGGCGGGGCAGGGGCGGGGCGGGTTTTGCACAGTAGCGGAAATTACACCATAACGGGACGAATAGCATCCGTTGTGGCCGCGATCTCTTGTCCGCTCGTGGCGTGCGACACGAGGGCACGGGCTTGCGCGATCCGCTCGCCGACGCGCCCGCCTTGTCGGCGTCCGTGAAATTTTTCACCACAAAACAGGTTTAGGAATATACTCGCGTCTCTCGTATTGAGAACGATTTTCTTTACTGATCTGATGCGCACGCGCATCACGATCTTCGGGTTCTTCACTTATTCACGCCACGAAAGGACGCAAGATGAAACTCAAGGCACTCACACGTATTTTCTGCACGGGCATCGCGGTTTTCGGCCTGTGCGCCACGGCGCGGGCACACCATGTCTGGGTGGAACAGCCGGAAGGCGGGAACGCCGTCATTCGTTTCGGCGAATTCGGGCAAAACCTGCGGGAAGCCTCTCCCGGCCTGCTGGACAACTTCGGTGCGCTCACGGCAAGGCTGGTCGCAAAGGGCGGGGCCAAGCCGCTGACGCCCACCAAGGCCGCGACGGGCTTTACGCTGCCCGTGAAGCTTGCGCCCGGAGACAGCCTGACCGCCGAAGACGCCGCCTTCCCCATCCGCACCTTCACGCGGGAGGGACGGGAAATCCGCAATTGGTATTGGCCCGCCGCGCGCTTCATCACGGATTTCGCCGCCCAGTCGCCGAGCCTCGCGCTCGACATCGTTCCGACCGGGAAACCCGGCGCGTTCAAGGTCACGTTCAAGGAAAAACCGCTCGACAGGACGGAAGTCCAGATTCTCGTGCAATCCGGCTGGAGCAAGAAGGCATATACCAATGCCGAAGGCGAGGTGAGTTTCGATTTGCCCTGGCAGGGGCAATACGTGGTGGAAGTGAGCCACATCGACCGCACGCCGGGCGAGCGCAAGGGCGAGAAATACGACGGTATCAACTACGTGACCTCGCTCACGCTGGTACAGCCCACCGGCATTGCGCCGCTGCCCGCAGGCCCGGTGGCGACACCGAATCCGGGGAAATGATCCGCCCGGAATCGTTTTCCTTGGCTATCCCGACTGCTTGAGAGGAACTGAAATGAACTTGATCCCCGCCCTTCGGCGCACCGTCCTTGAGACGGCACTGGAAGCCCTCTGCGCCCCGCATCCGGCGCGTGGTTTTTTGAAGCCCCCCCCCGCAAGCCCGTTCCCGATCATTCTAACGGCCTTCCTGGGGGTTTTTAGCATCGGGATAGCCCAGGCCCAGGATGCCGCCTCCACATCCGAGGTTTCGTCCGAGACTTCCGGCGAAGTCGTATTGCCGGAAGTCACCGTCCAATCGACGGGAGAAAACCCCGCCGTCACCGAAGGCAGCGGTGCCTACACCACCCCGCAGATGAGCACCGCCACCAAGCTGCCGCTGTCCATCCGCGAAACGCCGCAATCCGTCACCGTCATCACCCGGCAGCGCATCGAAGACCAGAACATGGTTACGATCAGCGACGCGATGCAGAACACGCCCGGCATCGTTATCAGCACGACCGGGCCGCAGCGCGACCGTTTCAACGCGCGCGGATTTAATATCGACAACATCACTTTCGACGGTCTACCGATCAGTTTTGGTACCTATGGCCCAGATTTTCTGTTGGCTGACACGGCTATTTACGACCGCATCGAAATCGTGCGCGGCGCAGCGGGCTTAGCCCAAGGCGCAGGCAACCCCTCGGCGGCCATCAATCTGGTGCGCAAGCGCCCGACACGCGACCCACACTTCCGCTTGAGCGGCAATACAGGAAACTGGGACCGCTATGGCATGGAAGCCGACATTGGCGGCCCGCTCAATACAACAGGCACCCTGCGCGCCCGCGCCGTCGCCGCTTACCAGGATCACGACAGCTTTCAGGACGTTGCCTCCAGCAAGCGCAAAATTTTCTATTTCATCGCCGAGGCGGATATTGCCCGCGATACGCTTCTGACCCTGAGCGCCACCCGACAGGAAAACGATAACACCTCCACCTGGGGCGGCCTGCCGGTTGCTGCCGACGGTAGCGACCTGAAACTGTCCCGCTCCACCTTTCTGGGCAACGACTGGGAATACTGGAACAAGGACAGCTCCTCTGCCTTTGCCAGCCTGGAACAGCGTTTCGACAATCTCTGGAAACTGAATTTCTCGGTTAATTACGTCCGGGCGCGCCTGGACTCGCTCGCGTCCTACGTTACATTGAATACGGGTAGCGGCCAATATGACCAGGTCACCGGGAATTATCCGTATCTCGATAGACGGACGAGTTACGAGTTTCACGCCAGCGGGCCTTTTCATCTGCTGAACCGCTCGCACGAACTTGTGTTGGGCCTGAGCCGACGCAATGGCGAATTCCATGGTTACGGTGGCAGCACCACAACGTTCACGGGCATGGATATTTACAATTGGAAGCACGACGCTCCCAAACCCGTCATCAATCTTAATGCCTGGCTGATGCACACCGACGAGGAACAGACCGGCGCTTACCTTACCACTCGCCTGAATCTGGCCGACCCGTTGAAACTCATTCTTGGCGCACGGCTCGATTGGTATGAATTCACAAACAGGGGGCTGGCTTCCGTTTCCTCCTACAAAGTCAGTCGTAATCTGACCCAATACGCGGGCCTGATCTACGATCTGGACAAATCGCACAGCATCTACGCGAGCTACACCGATATTTTCAAGCCACAGAACAATTACGACATTTCTGGCAATCTGCTCGAACCCGTCGTCGGCAAGAATTACGAAATCGGTCTCAAGGGCGAATATTTCGGTGGCGCACTGAACGCGAGCGCCGCCGTCTTCCGGGTCGACCAAGAAAAACTGGCCATGCGTCTGGACGATCAAAGTGTCTGCCCTTCCTACCCGGCTATCCAATGTTATCGGGCGGCGGGATTGGTCAGAAGCGAGGGCCTCGACCTGGAAATCCAGGGCGAGCTTACCCCCGACTGGCAGCTTGGCGCGGGCTATACCTTCGTCTACAAAGAAACCCGTAAAGATGCCAACCCGGCCAACGTCGGCCAACGCGCCAGCACCGAACTGCCGCGCCACCAGTTCAAGCTTTTCAGCGCCTGGCGTTACGGCCCGTGGCGCATGGGCGGTGGCGTCAATTGGCAGAGCGACATATACTATAAACGCACCGGCTTCCACTCCCGGCAGGACGCCTACGCGATTGCCAACCTGATGGCAGGCTACCGCTTCGGCAAGGCACTGGACATCCAGTTGAACATCAACAACCTGTTCGACAAAACTTATTGCCGGAGCATTACTTCCAGCGCATTTGGCAGCAGCGTCTACGGCGAACCGCGCAGCATCATGCTGACGGCGAAGTACAGTTTTTTCTGAACCCCGTCCGGCATCGCGGCACCGGTCATCGGGAATCGCGGGCGGGCGCTCCCAGGGTCTGGCCCAGATGATCTTGCGCGTGAAAAATGAGGTGCCGCCCCAGGTCGGAAAGATGGGCGCAACCGGTCAGGGCCATGCCAGCTTCCAGTTCGTCGCGCAGCAGGCGCAGCACATGCGCGACGCCCAGCGCCCCCGCGGCGGCCAAGGCATACACCCAGGCGCGACCGATGAGCACCGCATCCGCGCCGAGCGAGAGCGCCTTGATGATGTCAGTGCCGCGGCAGATGCCCCCGTCCAGCAAGATGACGCCGCGCCCATCCATCCGCGCCGCGATGTCCGGCAGCGCCGCGAGGCTCGCGGGCAGCGTATCTAGTCGGTCCTGAACAATCCTCAACACGTTGATTAAATAAAACAAAGAGATCGTTTTGGTGATCATTTTCTGCAAGGGAAGAGGTAAAATATCGTCATTTCCTTGCAAATAGAGACGGA
>JAISNX010000013.1 GCA_031276015.1 Azoarcus sp. | reverse complement strand
TCCGAGGACGACGAAGTGCGCCTGATGGCCGGACTCCGGGAGCTTTTCAGCGAAACGCTGGCGGACGAAGCGGTATCGCTGGCCGAAATGGAAGAAATGGCCGCCAACATGCCGGGGGTTGCCCGGATGCTGATTCGCCTGGGACGGCGGCAGCGTGAAATCCGGGAACGCGAAGCCGTGCTGGCCGCGCAACTGGGGCAGGACGGTGACGAAAAATCGTTGTTGAAACCCATGCCCTACGAGGAAGTGCGCGACTTTTTCTACGATCGCCACAACTACATCGACGCCATCGACACCCAGGCCGAGCGCGCTTTCGAGGCGTGGCGGCTCAAGGCTGGAAATCCGCAGGAAGGGCTTGCGCGACGCCTGCGCGAGCAACATGGCGTCCATGTCGTGCGGGAAGCCGACGGCGAAACCTGGGGCGACGTGCTGCGCAGCTTCGACCCTGACACGCGCATCCTGAAACTTTCCCCCTATCTGCGTCCCGGCCAGACCGCGTTCCAGATGGCAACGCAACTGGCCTTTCTGGAAGCGGGCGAGACCATCGCCGCCATGACCGGGGAAGCCCGCTTGTCGAGCGCCGAAGCGCGGCAGCTTCTGGGAATCGGGCTTGCCAACTATTTCGCCGGTGCCCTGGTCTTGCCGTACCGGGTTTTCCTGGCGCGGGCCGAGCGCCTGCGTTACGACATCGAACGCCTTGCCCATGAATTCGGCGTGGGCTTCGAGACGGTCTGTCATCGTCTTTCCACCCTGCAACGCACCGATGCGCGCGGTGTCCCCTTCTTTTTCGTGCGGGTCGACCGCGCGGGCAACATCTCCAAACGCCAGTCCGCCACCGATTTCCACTTCTCGCACATCGGCGGTTCCTGTCCGCTCTGGAACATCTACGAAGCCTTCGGCCAGCCCGGACGCATCCTCACGCAACTGGCCACCATGCCCGACGGGCGCGCCTATCTCTGGGTCGCGCGCACCGTCTCGCATGGCCGCCCCGGCTACGACGCGCCCGGCAAGGTGTTTGCCGTTGGCCTGGGCTGCGACATCCGCCATGCCGAGCGACTGGTCTATAGCAAGCATCTCAACCTGAACGATGTCGAAAACTTCACCCCCATCGGTTCCGGCTGCAAGCTCTGCCCGCGCGAAAACTGTCTCCAGCGCGCCTTTCCGGCTCTCGGCGTTCCGCTCACGATCGACGAAAACACCAGTCGCTTCGCACCCTACGGCATTCGATAGGAATCCCCCGAATCCGTGTACAAGCCTGTGGAAAATTGATGAATCCCGCCCGCCCAAAGGCTTTTGCCGCTTGCCTGAAATTGAAGCGCCGGAGGTAAAGGCATTGGCGTCACACTTGATGGGCGCGCAGCGCCGTGGCAATCCATGAAACGGTTCAGCCATTGGAAGCGCCAGGGCAAGCTGCAAGGCTGTCTGGATTGCCGCGCTTCGCTCGCAATGACGAAGGTCTTGGGGACTGGCGCGAAAGTTTGAGGCACTGCGACACCGCCAATACCCGTCATTGCGAGGCGCGAAGCGCCGTGGCAATCCAGTCCGTTTTTCCTTGTCAGCCACCGGGCGCGGGATTGCGCGCGACCCGCGTTGCCCTGTCGCTGCCGATCAGCCGCACCCGTTCGCCGGGCCGGAAATTCTCGCCTTCGTCCGCCTGCACGATGGCGAGGTATTCGCCGTTTTCGAGCCTGACGGTAATCTCCACGCCGTCCCGCCGGGTAACGGCTTCTTCCACCGCCGCACCACCCACGCCACCCGCCACGGCACCGATCACCGCGCCAATGCCCGCCCCCCTGCCCCGTCCGAGGGAGTGGCCGATAATGCCGCCCGTGACCGCGCCCGCCGTCGCGCCGATGGAAGTCTTGGTGCCTTCCAGTTTCACCGGGCGCACACTTTCGACCACGGCGAAACGGATGCGCATGGTTTGGCGCGTTTCGCCGCGCGAGTAATCGTCTCCGCCGAGATTAGCAGCGCAGCCGCCAAACAGGAGGGGCACGGCGACCAGCAGAATCATGCTCGGGACTTTCATATCAAGGCTCCATGTCATGCCGTTAGAGAATGCTTTTCTGCATTTGAAACGCTGGCGAGGTATTGCCACTCGCTACGCCAAGAATGTGGCTTCTTTTGTGGCTGCCGTGCAAATCCGATGTATCGCCCTATGGGCCAAAATCTTGTGTGCATTAGGAATTTAATCGTGAAGGGGTCTGCCATGCTTGTATCTGTGCCGCCCACCGTGAAGGTCGTTGGCGCGAACGGCCAGATTTCCCTGGGCAAGCAATACGCCGGATGTCCGGTGTTGGTGGAAGAGCGTGAGCCGGGCGTGTGGCTGGTGCGTACCGCCACCGTGATCCCCGATAATGAGCGCGCGCTGCACGACGCCAAGGCTGCTGCCGATTTGCGCGAGGCGTTGGCATGGGCCGAATCCCACCCGGCCAGCGACGAGAACACGGGCAATTTGCTGCAACGCTGGCGCGATGAATCTGCCTGAATGCACCGCGCCGGAAGCGACTGTGCGGCTGGATTTGAACAATCCCGTTTTCCAGCGCGATCTTTTCGGTTTGCAAAAGCCGGAACATTTGGCGGCACTGGATACGCTGGCGAAACTTCGCCACCTGACGTGGCATCAGGTCTACCGGGACAAGGGATTGCGCTGGGAAAAGATCATCAGTCTCAAACTGCCTTCCGGCATCGACGCCCTGTACAGCCTGCGCATCACCCAGGCGCGTCGCGCCGTGGCCTACCGGGAGGACGACTTCCTCTGCCTTTTGTCGATTCCGCCCGATCACGACGCAGCTTACGGAAAGAAGTGATCCCAGGCGTTCGTCGGCGTTGTCCACCTCGAAGAGCGCGGTGTAGAGCACCACCTTGCCCGTCGTGGCATGTCAGTGCCGAGCACCCTAACCGCCTCGCCCCGGCGTACCACATACGGCAACGCGGCGGAAATCTGCGTGCGGTTTACCTGTAGGTGCCCTCCTCGCGTGTGTCGATCTCGATCAGCGTGAGCTGCTTGTGGCGGCTGATCTGCTCGACATGATCGGTCTCCCCGGCGGGACGGGTGACGGTGATGTCGTAGAAGCCGTTTTTACTGTTGCCGCCGGGCATTTCCGGCTCGATATTCCACGAACCAAGTTGCGCTTCAGCATGAGCCTGAAAAGTGCGAGTAGGTTGTTTACGCACCATATTAATTGTGCCGCCCGGCTCACCTGCTCCGTTCAACAGATCGGAAGCGCCCTGTAAAATTTCCGTGTGATCGAGAAAGGCGCTGCCAGGAGAAGGGTTTCTGTTCCATTCTCCAATTTCAATGGGATCATGCCCGTGCTGCGATAGCGGGGTCTGCGGCAGGCCACTGTTGGAGTTCGTCTTGTGGAGGCAGAATTTCAGCAGCCCTTTGTAGCAGGAGGTCAGCATAGTTCGGGGGCAGGTTTTCCGAAGTCTCCGGGTTTCAGAACGGCAGCCGCAGGCCCGGCCACACGCTGTCGATGGCGGCGCGGAAGGCTTGCTGGATGCGGGCGAGCGTGGCGGCGTCGTCGGCCTCGAAACGCAGCACGACGACCGGGGTGGTGTTGGAGGGGCGGGCAAGCCCGAAGCCGTCGGAATATTCCACGCGCACGCCGTCCAGGGTGAGGATTTCCGTCGCGCCGTCGAATCCGGCCTGTTCGCGCAGTCGCCGCACGAGCGCGAACGGCTCGCCTTCGTTCATTTCGATGTTGAGTTCCGGCGTGCATACGGCGTTGGGTAGCGCCTTGAGCGTGGCGTTGCCGTCGGTGGTTTTCGAGAGGATTTCGAGCAGCCGCGCTCCGGCGTAGAGGCCGTCGTCGAAGCCGTACCAGCGTTCCTTGAAAAACATGTGGCCGCTCATTTCGCCCGCGAGCGGCGCGCCGGTCTCCTTGAGCTTGGCTTTGACCAGGGCATGGCCGGTATTCCACATCGTCGGTTTGCCGCCGCGCGCGCGTATCCAGCCCGCGAGATTGCGGGTGCATTTGACGTCGTAGATGATTTCGCCGCCCGGCACTCTTTCGAGCACGTCGGCGGCAAACAGCATCAGTTGACGGTCGGGGTAGATGATTTCGCCGTCGCGGGTGACGACGCCGAGCCGGTCGCCGTCGCCGTCGAAGGCCAGGCCGAGTTCGGCGTCGCCTTCGGCAAGCACGCGGATGAGGTCGCGGAGGTTTTCCGGCTTGGACGGGTCGGGGTGGTGGTTGGGAAAGCGCCCGTCGACTTCGCAATAGAGCGCGGTAACGTCACAGCCCAGGCGGCGGAAGAGCGCCGGGGCCAGCGCGCCGGGCACGCCGTTGCCGCAGTCGATGACGATTTTCATCGGGCGCGCGAGGCGGATGTCGCCTGCGATGCGGGCGATGTAGTCGTCGCGCACGTCCGCCTCGCTGGCCGCGCCCGTGCCGTGGCCGAGCTTGCCATCGGCGATGCGCTGGCGCAGGGCGAGGATTTTGTCGCCGTACAGGGTTTCGCCGCCGAGCACCATCTTGAGGCCGTTGTAGTCGGGCGGGTTGTGGCTGCCCGTGACGGAGACGCAGGAATGGACGCCGAGGTGATGCGCGGCGAAATACGTGACCGGCGTGGGCACGCAGCCGATGTCGATGACGTCGATGCCGGCGGCGCGAATGCCTTCGGCGAGCGCGCCCGCCAGTTCGGGGCCGGAAAGCCGCCCGTCGCTCCCGACGACGATGGCCCGCTGGCCGCGCGCGGCGGCCTCGCTGCCCAGGGCGTGGCCGATGGCGCGCACGGCGGCGGGCGTGAGGGTTTTGTCGACGATGCCCCGGATGTCGTAAGCCTTGAAGATTTCGGCGGCGGGAAGCGTGTGGGTGTTCATGCGTTCGGTTCAGTCATGCCCACTCGGGCGTTCTCCGGTAAATACGTAGCGCGTGCCGCAGTAGGGGCAGGCGACATGGCCCTCCGTCAGCACGTCGAGAACGACGCGCGGATGCCGCGCCCACAGCGGTTCGCCGGGGCGCGGACAGACGAGCGGCAAGTCGGCGATGCCGACCGGGACGGTATCGGGGGGCGCTTCGGAGGGGGCTTCGTTGGCGGGAACGGTCATGGCCCGCGTCAGACCTTGGTCAGCCAGTGTTTGTACTCGGGTGCCTGTCCATTGACGATGTCGAAGAACTTGGCTTGCAGTTTGGCGGTGATCGGGCCGCGCCTGCCGCCGCCGATGGGACGGTTGTCGAGTTCCCGGATCGGCGTGATCTCAGCGGCGGTGCCGGTGAAGAAGGCTTCGTCGGCGAGGTAGATGTCGTCGCGGGTCAGGCGCTGCGAATGCACTTCCAGGCCCATGTCGCGGGCGATCTTGATGACCGACTCGCGGGTGATGCCGGTGAGCGCGGAGGCGATTTCCGGTTCGATCAGCACGCCTTCCTTGACGATGAAGAGGTTCTCGCCCGAGCCTTCGGCGACGAAGCCTTGCGTGTCGAGCAGCAGTGCCTCGTCGTAGCCGTCGCGGGTGACTTCGAGATTGGCCAGGATGGAGTTGGTGTAAGCGCCCGCGAGCTTGGCGCGCGGCATGGTGACGTTGACGTGATGCCGGGCGAACGAGGAGACCTTGACGCGGATGCCGTGCTCGATGGCTTCTTCGCCGAGATAGGCTCCCCAGGGCCAGGCGGCGATTGCCACGTGCACCGAGGCTCCCACGGTGGAGACGCCCATTTTTTCGGAACCGTAGAACACGATGGGGCGGATGTAGCATTCCTTGAGCTTGTTGACGCGCACGACTTCTTTTTGCGCTTCCATCAGGTCTTGCTGCGACCAGGGGATGTCCATCATGTAGATGCGGCAGGAGTTGAGCAGCCGCAGGGTGTGTTCGACCAGCCGGAAGATTGCCGTGCCGTTGGCGGTATCGTAGGCACGCACGCCCTCGAATACCGCGAGGCCGTAGTGCAGGGAATGGGTCAGTACGTGCGTGGTTGCCTCACGCCATGGGACGAGCTTGCCGTCTTTCCAGATGAAGCCGTCACGATCAGCCATTGACATTTTTCGGTTTCTCCCGCGATTGAAAAGTCAGTCGGAACAGTCCCCGCGTGGGGACAGAACAGGCGCAGATTCTAGCGCCAAAGGGTCATGTATGGCTGTCCGCTGTTCAAGGACGCACCGATCATGTCGATCGTTACCGCGGGCAAGGCGGTACCGCCGACGCGGCGCATGGATTGCCGCAGCCCCCCGGGTTTCGCAATGATGCTCGTCCAGTATTCCAAACACGGCGCGACGACGACGCAAACACCGTTTCCCACCGAAGTCCTTGCACAGTGACATGCCGGATAGTCGTCGCGTCGATGCGGATTTGAATCCCGTCAGCGTATCGCCATCGTCCCGCTTTTCCACGCGGCATCCTGCCAGCGATAGAACGTGCTCAGGTTGCCGGGTTTGTCTGCGCTGCGTTCGACTCTCAACGTGGCGCGATCCCAAAGCTCGAAACTCGTCTTGCCGCGCCCGTTGACCACCGTTTCGCGCGCGACCAGGAATTGCTTGTTGCCCGGCACCCATCCCGCGAATTCGATGTAGCCGAGTTCGGGGTTGTCGGTGCCCGGCGGGACGATGTCGAGCCGCCAGCCGTTCCGTTCCCGGCGGAAAACCCAGAGTTCGCGCCAGTCGCCGAGCGGCTGTACGGCCAGGGTCATGAGTCCGCCATCCGGACTGACGGTCAGCGAGGCCGTCCAGACCTGCCCGTAGGTGCATTGCGTGAAAGGTGCCGGATCGCTCGCTTCGGGCTGTACACCCTTGGCGGCGGGTGTCCGCGCCGCGACGACCTGGACGCAGGTTTGTCCCGGTTTGCCGCCCGCCACCAGCCGGATGCCCGGACGGCCCGGCGCGGGCTGCATGAGCGTTCGAGGCTGTGCCGCCCAGCGCGAAGCGCCGACGCGGATGGCGGCCTGCTCCCACGCCTGGCGGTCGCCGTCCGTGAAGGCGTTCTTGTCGATACCGGCAAGGCGGGCTTCGGCTTTCTGTCCGGCGGCAAGCACGGCGGCAGGATCGCTGTCCAGGCGTTGCGCAAGCCGGTGGGCGAGGCTCGCCCATACGCCAGCGGCCTGGATCTTGAGACGGTTTTCGAGATGCGCGGGCAGATTGCCGCGAACGCCGTCTTGCAGGACGCTTTCGAGAATCCCGGCGCGGCGCTGGTCGGCTCCAAGCTGTTCGGCGGGGGAAGCCGTCCGTTCGACGCAATCATGACGGGTGAGCGCGAGCACCGCCCGCGCCTTCTGCTCCGGCGCGGCGGGCAGCGACAACAGGCGACGCCAGGCATCGCCGTCGTAGCAAAGGGAAACCTTGTCGTGGCGCTCGGCGCTGTAGAAACGCACGCCGTAACTGGAAGCGGTGTCGAGATGCGCCGAAACGGCACGCGATTTCTCGTTGTCCGCCCCGGACAGGCGCGAGGCGCGCCAGGCGAGGCGCTCGGCCATCGTCCCGAGCGCCTCGAACGCACCGGCGTCGATGGCCTCAGTCGGAGCCGCCTTGAGAAAGGCGGCGGCATGACCGATGCCCAATGCCTCTTGCCCCGGCTGATCCTTGAGGAATTCGAGCACGGCACGCAGGCGTGGCGCTTCTTCGGGCGTGAGTCCGTACAGACCGGCCTGCGTGGCGCGGATGTAACCGGCGCGTTCGCGGCGATGATCGTAGACCTGAAGATAATCGCCTTTCGCGCCGCGCACTTCCAATTGGTCGCCCTGCGTGAGCACGGCGTGGCGGGCGGCATGCTCGTGCGGCGCGGCGCGCAGGGGAATCTGGTCCTGCGTGACGATGGCGAAGCTGACGAGGCCCGCGGCGAGGGTGCCGATCATGATTCAGTCCTCCCCGCCAGTTTGGGCGGCGGGCAGCTTGCCGACCAGGTTTTCGCCGATGAACCGGCCATTGCTGCCGGGCGGGGCGATGATGACCTGCACCTTGTCGGAGAGCTTTTCGGCCAGCGTCTTCTGGATGAGGAGCGGGCTGCGCGCCAGGATCGCGCCTTCGCGCGCCATCTGTTCGCTGTTGACTTTGCCCACCTGGTCGAGCCGGTACACTTCGGCGTCGGCAAGTTTCTTGCGCGAATCGGCCTCCGCCTCGGCCTCGATGAGGCGCGCCGCAGCGGCGGCCTGCGCGTTCCTGATCCGCGCCGCCTTGTCCGCTTCCGCTTCCAGTTCGCGCTGGCGAATCTGCTTTTCCTTGAAAGGCAGGATGTGCTTCATCGCCTCGGCCTGCGCCTGCGCGGCGATGATCTGTTCCTGCGCCGCGGCCTGCGCGTTCTTCTCGCGCCGCGCCTTTTCGGCCTCGGCCCGCAATTCGCTTTCCCGCACTTCCTTTTCCTTGAGTTCGAGCGTGTATTTCATCTGCTCGTTCGCCAGTTCCGCCGCCAGCATCCGCTCCATGCCCTTGAGATAATCGGGCGGCAGGCTGATTTTGCCGATGCTCAAATCCTTCAGGACGACGCCATCCTCGTTGAAGCGTGCCCGAAGCTCCTTGGCGATCTCGTTCTGGATTTCCTGGCGGCGGGCCGAGAAAATCTCGCGCACCGTGAAACGCGAAAAGGTCTTGTGCAGCACGCTCTGGATGGCGGGCGAGACGATTTCGGCATTGATGTCGTCGGGCAGGTTGCGCGCCATGGACGAGAGCTTGTCCGGATCGAGCACGTAGCGGACGGTGAAATCCACGCCCAGGGGCAGCCCTTCGATCGACTGGAACAGCGAATTCTGTTCGTCGGCCTGGTCGGGCCGGTAGATCTGATCGCGCCGCGAGAAAACGCGCATGTCGTGGACGCCGGGAATGACCAGCACCGACCCTTCCCGGAAGCGGTCGATGCCGCCCGTCCATTGGTTGATGCGCAAGCCCACTTCGCTGCGCGCGACCGTCTGCACGGGAAGATGGGTGGCGATGCCGTAGCCCACCAGGCAGAGCGCACCCAGGACGGCGGCGCGCCGCCAGGGCACGGATTGCAGGCCCGCCTTGAGAAGTCCGGCGATTTTTCCCTTGCCGGCGAGTGCGTCGTCGTTGCACGGGATGGGAGAGTCGATGTGTTCCATGATCGTACCTTTTGCTGTGAGTGGGGTTTCCGGATGGCACCGCATGCGTCATCCATGGCCTGCATCATGCCGACCGGGGCACGGAGCGTTCCATGCCGTTGGCGACCCGCTTCATTCATGGACGATACCGATCACACCGGGTGCGTGAAGAAACGTTCACACGCAGGGCAATCGCATGAACTGGCGGCAAGGGCGGGTCAGAGCGTTTTTGGTTCAGATGCCGACACAATCACCCGGCATCGGGTGGGACGGACGCGATTCCGGGTCAAATTCACTCGATGCCGCGCCAGCACCACGCGATGTCGCGTGAAATTCACTCGATGCCGGGCCAGCACCACACGATTTCGCGTGAATTTCACTCGATGCCGAGCCAGCACCACACGATTTCGCGTGAAATTCACTCGATGCCGAGCCAGCATCACGCGATGTCGAGTGAAATTCACTCGATGCCGGGCCAGCATCACGCGATTTCGCGTGAAATTCACCCGATGCCGAGCCAGCATCACGCGATGTCGCGTGAAATTCACCCGATGCCGGGCCAGCATCACGCGATTCCGAGCCAAATTCCCCCGACGGCCAATCGCCATGACACCGCTTCCAGTCGAATCGCAAGCGTGGCACGAGCGCGCGCAGGGCATTTGTGCGATTGCCCTGCGTCCACACCGGCCATCGCTCCCCGGGGCCTGGCGCGCGGGGTACGATACGTGCCTTCCAGCACAGGCACCGGCGGGCGATGTACAAAGTGGCCATCATCGAAGACGACGAACCCACGAGCGGACAAATCCGCGACTGGGTGCTTTCCGCCGCGCCGGACATCGCGGTGGCGCAGTGGTTTACCCGCGACGAGGCCGAAGCAGCCATCGCGCGCGAGGATTACGACCTCGTGATTCTCGACATCGAACTCGGGCGCGACCGCCATGCCGGCGTCGCCATCATCAACGCCATCAACAAAAGCGCGCGCGGCACGCCGGTGCTGGTGGTCTCGGCCATGCCCGCCGCGATCTACCGGGGCATCATGCGGGCGCTCGACGCCTGGGACTACCTGCAAAAAACCACGTTCGAGGAACCGGAATTCATCGACACCTTCCTCGAAATGCTGCGCGCCGCGAAAAGTCGGCGGCTCGCGGAAACCGAAGTGAACAGGCCGACGGGCGACGAACTTTCCATCGACCCCCTGCACCAGGGCGCGCCTTTCTGGCGCGGCAAGCGGGTCAACGTGCCGCTGACCGCGCAACGCATCCTTGCCGTGATCTTCGAGCGCAAGGGCGAAGTGGTCTCCTACGACGAACTTTTCGCGGCGGTGAAAAGCGGACGCAACCGCGAGAACATCCGCAAGCACATCAGCACCCTGCGCGAAGCCTTCCGCGAGATCGACGAACGGTTCGACGGCATCGAGAACGTACCGATGCGCGGCTTCCGCTGGACGGGCGCGTCCCGCAAGGCGGACAAATAGCGCGATGCGACGATTCCTGCGCTGGCTGGCCTCCTTCCGGCTGCGGATACTGTTCCGCCTCGCTTTCCTGCTCCTCATTCTCGCGGTCATGGCGCTGGCGATCGCGGTTTTGCAAGGCGAAAAGCAACGCGCCTGGCGCAACTACCAGAGCGCACTCGCCAAAACCAAGGAACAGATCGTCACCCGCCTGCGCCATCCCTCGGGACAACTCGCGCTGCTCAACCCGGCACGGGGCATGGCCGATGCGGGCAAGGTGCATCCCGTGCTGCTGCCCTTCATGTCCATCGACTTCGACGACCAGGTCAAGGCGCGCAACGCGGTGGAAATGGCCGATTGCCTGATCCGCTACCCGCACAACGGCAGTTTGTGCGTGGGCATCGGCAACAATCCGTGGATCGGCGGCTTCATCTACGCGGCGGGGACTTTCGAGAGCGGCCCGCTCGTACCGCACGAAATCGGCGACCGCTACCTGGACGGCGCGCACCGCCTGCGCGTCGCCCTCCACATACGCGGCACGGAATACCGCTGGATTGCCCCTTTCGAGGTACTGCCACCCCGGCGGAACGCCGCCTTCGAGGGCGTGCGCGGACGCCTGACCGGCTACAAGGAACTGGAGGGCAAGGACTATCACCTGCAAATGCCGGTGAAAGATTTTCGCGGCTGGCTGTGGCAGGAATCGCGCTGCCTCGATGCGCGGCGGGACAGCGAAGATTGCGCACGCAAGTCTTTCTTCTCCCTGCGCCTGCCGGTCGAAGAACTGATCGCCGACCTGCTGCGCGACCGGCGCGCGCCCTGGCCGCCGCCCGACCTGAACGATATTGCGGTGAAAATCCTCATCCTGCCGCCGGGCGAAGGACAAGCCGCGCTGTTCGACAGCGCGGCGCGCGGCGCGGTGCCGCCTTTCTCGCTGCGCGACCTCGGCGAACTGCTGCAAGCGGGCGAAACGCTGCGCATCCGGCGCGAACACAACGAGCACGACGACATCCTGATCCGGGGCAAGGGCGGACTCGACGAACAGGTCTCGCCGCTGCTCACCCGCCTGATCCGACGCCTGCCGGTCGGCGACGAGGATGCCGCCGCGACGATCGACCTCGAAGACATGGTGGCGACACCCGCCGGCAACTATCGCGTCATCCTGCACGGCGAGGCCGGGCGCGTGGTCAACCAGGCCCTGAGCGCCACCGCGACCCGCCTGTCCTGGTTCGTCGCCGCGGTGATGGCGGCCATCGTGCTTGCCTGGATGGTGATCGAAATGGGCATGATCCGCCGCATCGCGCTGCTTACCCGGCGCGCGCGCCAGTTCTCGCCCGGGCACGGGGAATCCGGCTTCATGGCGCTCGACTTCAGCGACCTCGAAGGCAGCGACGAACTGGGCATCCTGGCCGACCGTCTCGACCGCCTCCTGGGGCGTGTCAGGGAGGACGCCAGCCGCGAACGCATCCGCGTCGCCCAGGAAAAGGAGCAATGGCACGCCGTCGGGCACGAAATCATGTCGCCGCTGCAATCCCTGCTCGCCCTGCACGGCGAGGCCGCCGATCCGAGCCATCGCTATCTCGCCCGCATGCAACAGGCCGTCCGCATCCTCTACGGCAGTGCCAGCCCGAGCGAAGCGTTCGAGTCCTCTCCCGTGGCGCCGGGGACGCTCGACATCGACGATTTCCTCGCCCACATCGCCGACAACGCGCCGCACATTGGCGTCGAAAACGTGCGCTTCGATGCGCGCGGCAAACCCGTGCCCGTACACGCCGACGAATACGCGCTTGAAGACGTCATCGGCCACATCCTCAGGAACGCCGACCGCTGTCGCGTTCCCGGAACGCCGATCACGCTTGCACTCGATGCGGACGGCTCCGCCGAACCCGGCTGCGTCACGGTGAAAGTTCACAACATCGGCCCCGCCATCGCGCCGGAATACATGGAAAAGATTTTCGAGTACGGTTTTTCCGGCATGCACGAGCGCGCCAGCGAAGGCAATCGCGGCCAGGGGCTGTTCGTGGCAAAGACGTACATGGCGAAAATGGGCGGCACGATCCGCGCTGCCAACGAAGCGGACGGCGTGAGTTTTTTCCTGGGCCTGAAGCGTGCCGACGGGCGTCATGGAAATTCCGATTAGATTTTCCGTCCGTAACCGCCGAAATACCGAAAACATCCCCCCGGCTGCGCGGCCATGAAACAGGCGGCCTTTGCGGCACAGGCGTTCGACGGAAGAAAAACGAACATGCCGGGAGCGTTTTCCGGCAAAGACGAATGCACTGCCTCTCGCGGCACCGATCTTCGATCCCTGTAGATAAGCCGCCGCCGAGCGGGTAAAATCCGCCCACCCGTTCCGGTCGAAGCATCGCCTCGACCGGCCCCCGATCAGGCCGCAAGGCCGCGCGCTTGCCGTTCCGCGTCCGTCGCGCGGCAGGCGCGGTTGACGTGTTCTTGAACGCCGTGCCGCAAACGCAAACCGCCCTTCCCGTGGGTCAGGAATTCTGGCCTTTCTGCCTGTCCCGTCTGGAAAAAGAACTGCCCGCGCAGCAGTTCAACATCTGGATCAAGCCCCTGTCGGTCAAATACGCCGACAGCGACGGCAACCCTGGCCTGACCCTGGTCGCGCCAAGCCGTTTCGTGCTGGACTGGATACGTGATCGCTACCGCCGCCGGATCGGCGAGCTGGCCGAGGAATTCCACGGCACGCCCTTGCGCCTCGATTTGCAACTGGCTCCACCGAAAGCCGCCTCCGGCACCACGGGCGCGCCCGCCACTGTCAAGCCACTTCCCACCCCACCAGCCCCATCCCCTTCATCGCCCACGCTTTCCGCCCCGTCCAGCCCGTCATCCACGGTTTCCACCCCGCCCGCGCCAACCCCGGCGCAGCCCACGCGCAATGCCGTGGTGGCGGTCTACGAAAAAACCCGGCTCAATCGCGATTTCACTTTCGATACGCTGGTCACGGGCCGCGCCAACGATCTCGCCCGCGCCGCGGCGGAACAGGTGGCGCAGAAACCGGGCATGTCCTACAACCCGCTTTTCATCTACGGCGGTGTCGGGCTGGGCAAGACGCACCTCGTCCACGCCATCGGCAACGAAGTGTTCAAGCACAATCCGCGCGCGGTGGTACGTTACGTGCACTCCGACGATTTCGGCTCCGACGTGGTGCGCGCCTATCAGCAAAAGAGTTTCGACGAACTCAAACGCTACTACCGTTCGCTCGATCTGCTCATCATCGACGACATCCAGTTCTTCCGCACCAAGGAGAGGACGAAGGAAGAATTCTTCCATGCTTTCAACGCGCTCACCGAGGCCAAGAAGCAGATCGTCATCACCTGCGACACCTACCCCAAGGAAATCCAGGGGCTGGAAGACCGCCTGATTTCGCGCTTCGACTGGGGGCTGACGGTGCAGATCGAAGCGCCCGAACTGGAAATGCGCGTCGCCATCCTGCAAAAGAAGGCCGAAGCGCTGAAAACGGCGCTCGACGGCGACGTGGCCTTCCTGATCGCCAAGAACCTGCGCTCGAACGTGCGCGAACTCGAAGGCGCGCTCAACAAGGTGGTCGCCTACGCCCGTTTCCATGGCCGCGACATTTCGCTCGATCTCGCCAAGGAGGCGCTCAAGGATCTGCTCAACGCCCACAATCGCCAAATATCCATCGAACACATCCAGAAAACGGTGGCCGATTACTACAGGATCAAGATCAATGACATGCACTCCAGAAAGCGCACCCGCGCCATCGCGCGCCCGCGCCAGGTGGCGATGTGGCTGGCCAAGGAGTTGACGGCGATGTCCCTGCCCGCGATCGGCGAAGCCTTCGGCGGACGCGATCACACGACGGTTCTGCACGCCTGCCGCACCGTCACCGACTTGCGCCAGGCCGACCAGCAGCTCAACCACGATGTCCACGTGCTCACCCAGGTTTTGCGGGGGTGAGCCGCTTTCCCCACGCCCTTTTCCGCGCTTTTCCCTTTCACTCTTTCCTTCAAACGAACCGACCATGCTCCTGCTCAAAGCCCCCCGTGATGCCTTGCTCATACCGCTGCAAGCGGTGTCCGGCGTCGTCGAAAAACGCCATACCCTGCCCATCCTCTCGAACGTTCTCATCGAAAAGGCGGGCGACAGCCTGACATTCACCGCCACCGACATCGAAATCCAGATCCGCACCGTCACCACGGGCAATGCTGGCGGGGAAGACGCCGCCATCACCGTGGGCGCGCGCAAGCTGCAAGACATCCTGCGCGCCTTGCCGGATACCGACGTCAGCCTCACCCTCGAAGAACGCCGCCTCGCCGTCAAGGCCGGGCGCAGCCGCTTCCAGTTGCAAACGCTGCCCGCCGGGGACTATCCGCTGCTCACCCTGCCCGCCAGCGAAGCCACGCGCTTTTCGGTGCCGCAACGGGTGCTCAAGCAACAACTGGCGCTGGTGGCCTACGCCATGGCGCAGCAGGACATCCGCTATTACCTCAACGGCCTGTTGCTCATCGCCGAGGGCAAGGCGCTGACGCTGGTGGCCACCGACGGCCACCGCCTGGCCTACGCGGCCAGCGAACTCGAAACCCCCGTCGACGCCCGCAGCGAAGTCATCCTGCCGCGCAAGACCATCCTCGAACTTTCCCGCCAGATCGGCGACAACGACGATCCGGTCGATGTCATCCTCGCGGGCAATCAGGCCGTGTTCCGCTTCGGCTCGGTCGAATTCGTCACCAAGCTCATCGACGGCAAGTTCCCCGACTACCAGCGCGTGATTCCGCAGGATCACCCCGGCTGCATCGCCCTGCCGCGCGTGCAGTTGCTCGCCTCCTTGCAACGGGCCGCGATCCTCTCCAACGAAAAATTCCACGGCGTGCGGCTGGTGCTGGACAACGGCATACTTTCCATCATCAGTTCCAATGCCGAGCAGGAAGAAGCGCAGGAAGAAATCGAGGTCGATTTCCACGGCGAGCGCCTGGACATCGGCTTCAACGTCGGCTACCTGCTCGACGTGCTCAACAACGTGTCGTCGGAGACGATTGAATGGCGTTTCCGAGACGGTAATTCGAGTGCGCTTGTTACCCTGCCCGGCAACGACAGCTTTAAATACGTCGTTATGCCGATGCGCGTCTGAGCACCGCCGCCGCCGCATTGTTCTGCGCCTGGAGGTGTTCTTCGTCCCTAGTGTGTTTTCCATTTCCACCGCCGAGATTTCCATGTCCGAACAGCAAAAACCCGCCGTCCCCGCCAAGAACGATTACGACGAATCCAGCATCCAGCAGCTCGAAGGGCTGGAAGCGGTCAGGA
>JAISNX010000008.1 GCA_031276015.1 Azoarcus sp. | reverse complement strand
TCGACGATGCCGCTGACCTTATGGCTGGACAAGTTGTCCATGATCACGAGGTCGCCCGGCTTCAGGGACGGCGCTAGGCATTGGCGGACATAAGCCCGGAAGAGGTCTCCGTTGAGTGCTCCCTCGAAGACGAGCGGAATCGCGGTTCCGTCCCGCCGGATCGAGGACAGGATCGTCGTGCGGTGAAACCGCGCGTCCGGTACGGCCTCGCGCACACGCTGAGGTTGGGCGGCACGTCCATACAAACGGGTCATGCCGGTATTCACCCCGCTTTCGTCCAGGAAAACCAGGCGACCCGCTTCAAGGCCGTCTTGCTTTGCTTTCCACTCGCTCCGTCGTTCCTCTACGTCTGCTCGTTGTTGTTCCGCCGCGTGTGTCGTTTTTTTTCCGGCACAATCCCAGTTTCTTGTGGATCGTATTGCACAGCGCTTGGGCGCTGACCGGCAGGGGGAACGCTTCGATGAGTTCCCGCAGGGTAATGTCCGGCTGCTCGTCGATCTTTCGCCGGATCCCTTCCCGCTGTTCCGCCGACAGCGCCGGTTTTCTCCCGTTCGGGTTGGGCCGCGGTTCATCGCTCCCCGTCTCCCGGTATAACGCCAGCAACCGGGTGATCGCACTCACGCTCACTCGCATCTGTCTGGCGATCTGCGCATGGCTCGCGCCTTCTTCCTTGGCCGCAAGTATCCTTTTCCTCAGATCTTTCGATAGGGGCGCTGACATCTCTTCCTCCTCTCTCTTTACCCCCACATTATGCGCCTTATTTTATTGATTTGCTCTATTGGCAGAAACTGACCACGCCCCAAGGGCAAACCTTCAACGGCGCGCGTCTGGTAACGCTGGAGATCGAAACCGCCAATCTGGCCTTGGCAAGGATCGGGCAAACGATTCCCATCCTGGGTATCGCCGCGGATGCGTATCTCGCGCAACTGTACGCTCGCACAGACATCATCATCGACGACGTGCCCGGTTTCGAGGTCGTGCGAACCATCGTTTTCGATCAGCCTTTGCAAGGTGTGCTGGACACGCCAATCCAGGCCGATCAAGTGCTGGGCGTCACAGGACATTCCCTCGGCGGTCATCTCGCCACCGCACTGACGCGATTGGTTCCCGGAATCGAGGCGGTTGGCATCAACGGCGCGGGATTCGCTACAGGAAGCATTCCAGGCTTGGGAGGCGACGCGGTACTCAACATCCGAAACTTGTTCAGCCTGCTCAATGGCGCGGAGGCATTCGATTCAAGCCGTATCTGCAATCTGTACGGCGACAAAATGCCTGAATTCGTCACAATGAATTCGGCATTCGGATTGCAGCAACAGGGTTCTCACGAGTGCGTATTCATTGAACCGCCCAGTCTCTTTGATGATGCGCTGGGACATGGCGTCAAGCAAATGGTGGATAGCCTGAGTCTCTATCATTTGTTTACCTTGATCGACGATACGCTCGATCTCGATCTGATGAACCTGTGGCTTTCGGAGGCATCGAACAACCCCGCGTATAGCCTGGAAGAAGTGCTCAACAAATTGGGCGATATTTTTGTTGTTGACAACATAACCCAAGTGGATCATCGAGAGTCGTTTTATCAACAAATAACGGATATTTGCCAGAAAATACTGGAATCCGGGAATGCGCTCGAACCTGTCCTGAAACCTGCTTACCAGGGTCTGCAACTTGTCATCACAGACATGCTCGAAGCAAGTGCCGAAGATAGCTCTCCTCAAGGATTGGCCTATCGCTATGCACTGAAAGAACTCAACCCCTTCGCCGTCGTTGGCATGGATTATGGCGCGCACAACCCGAACGGTGAACTCGATCTCTATGACCCCTTGATGGATCAAGGGCAATTGACTTCATCCTGGTTGTCCGATCGCGCTTCGATGCTTGAAGCCCTGCTGCTGCGCAACGGAACGGACAATACCGACACGACGATGGCGGGTGAGGATATTCTTTATCACGACGTGGCAAGTGGTACGGAACTGCGCTATGGATCGCTTTTGACGAGTGACGAGAATCGTGTGCATGTCGAATTCGGCTCCGATGACGCGGACGTCTTGAATGGGCGCGCGAAGGCTGATCGCCTTTACGGCGGCGCGGGCAACGACACGCTGACCGGTAATGGCAGCAACGACTACCTCGAAGGCGGCACGGGCTTCGACACCTATTACGCAGGTGTGGGCAACGACATCATCTTCGATACCGACGGCCAGGGCAAAGTGTTCTTCGGCACGACCCTGCTCGACGGCGGCGCGAACGTCCAGGGAGGCTGGCTCAGCAGGGATGATAAATTTACTTACACGATGGCCGGAAACGATCTGCTCATTCAGCCCAAGAACGGCTCCGCAGGCGTATACATCAAGGACTTCGAGAACGGCGATTTGGCCATCCTCCTGGGCAACCAGTTGACGACTGATCCCGCCCGCGTCGACCGGGTTTTCGGCAGCAGCGGCAACGACATCATCAACAGCTTGGATGAGGAAGACGTCATTATTGCTGGCGATGGAAACGACATCATCCACGCGGGCACTGGCAACGATTTCGTCTGGGGTGAGTTGGGCAACGATATTCTCCATGGGGAATACGGGCTGGATTACCTCAACGGGGAGCAAGGCAATGACCAGATATACGGCGGCAAAGGCGCAGACCTGATCGAAGGGGCTGCGGGCAATGACACGCTGTACGCCGACAACGGCCCGGGAGACCTCGCGCTACCTACCGCAAGCGGACAGGGCGACTGGCTTAACGGCGGCGTGGGCAATGACGCGCTCTTCGGCAGCGCCCGCGCTGACTTTCTGGCGGGTGGCGCGGGAAAAGACACTCTGCATGGCGGCGCGGGGGACGATGTTTTGACCGGAGATGGCGATTACCAGCCCTTTTATCCGCCTTGGTACATAGAAGTCGTGAGCCTGACTGCACTGCAAATGCAAATCGAACTGGGCGCGCTGATGACAACTATTGCGGGCATGCCCGATCTGCTGATGGAGGCCATTTATACGCTCAGTCAACTGCAAAGCGGCGAAACTTTTCTGCCGCCTTCAGGTTCGGGCCGGGTCGGCGCGGACTGGACATGTCATGCCCCCACGACGAAGTATCCCAGAGGGTATTGGGAACGTAGTGCACCAACGTATCAGATGTCTCCCAAACCGGAGGCGCATGCGTGGACGGTCACGTTCAACGAAAACGGCAGCTTCACCCTGGCTCCGCAATTGGCCCGCGACGCCAGTCAGTTTGTTGCCGCTGCCGCAGGGGGCGCAGCCGACTATCTGGAAGGCGGCCAGGGTAATGACGCGCTCTATGGCGGTGTGGGGGACGATGTTTATCATTTCAATTCGGGCGATGGTGTGGATAGCGTTCACGACAGCCTGGCCGAAGGCAATAACGTGCTCAGTTTTGGCGCGGACATCCAGAAAGAGGACATCCACGTTTCGGAATACGGCGGCGGCCTGAGAATCGACTACGGCAATCAGGGCGACGCCATTCTTCTGGATGGAGCCGGCGTGGCGGATACGGTTTTCCGTTCGGTGCGTCTCGCGGATGGAACGGAATTCGATTTCTCCGACTTGCTGTTGCCTCCCGCCATTACGGGTAGCGAAGACGGCGAAACGCTGCTGGGCGATGCCGAGGCCGATCGCCTTTTCGGGCTGGGCGGGAACGATACATTACGGGCAGGCGAAGGCAATGACGTGCTCGATGGCGGTGAGGATAACGACGTTCTCTACGCGGGCCGTGGCGACGACGTGCTGCGCGGCGGCGAGGGCAACGACAAGCTCTATGGCGAACGCGGCGATGACGTACTGCGCGGCGGACAGGGCAACGACACCCTCTACGACGTGGCGGGCGACGAAACCTACTACTTCGCCCTGGGCGATGGTGCCGACACCCTTCTCGACACGCAGGGCGATGACACGCTGGTCTTCGAGGGCATCGACTACACCGACCTCGTGTTTGCCAAAAGCGCCAATGCCCGCAGTCTGGAAATCAGTGTGCAGGGCACGGACGACAAGGTGACGGTGACGGACTGGTTCCTGAACGAGAGCCGCCAGATCGAGCACATCCAGGCGGGCGATTACGAACTGGATGGCGCGGAAGTGCTGAATCTGATCGGCGCGCTGGCCGATTACGTCCCGCCGCCATTGGAGCCGGAGACCGGTGGCAATGCCGTCCCGTTCGTCGAACTCATCGGCAATTATTGGCAGGTGGCGTAATGCTTTCAGGCAAAAAACCAGCGCCAGTCTTTCAAGACTGGCGCTGGTTTCCGTTTACACGACGGCGGCTTCGGGAACTTCCTCGTGCTCGAAGACCAATTTGATTTTTTCGTCGCCGGGGTCGATGTCGATGGTGACTTTGCCGCCGCTGGCAAGCCGTCCGAACAGTAGCTCGTCGGCCAACGCGGCGCGGATCATGTCCTGGATCAGCCGCGCCATGGGTCGCGCGCCCATGAGCGGATCGAAGCCTTTTTCGGCCAGCCAGCTTTTGAGCGCGTCGGTGAAGTGCGCATCGACTTTTTTCTCGTGCAACTGGGCTTCGAGTTGCAGCAGGAATTTGTCGACCACCCTGAGGATGATCTGGCTGTCGAGCGCCTTGAAGGAGATGATGGCGTCGAGCCGGTTGCGGAATTCGGGCGTGAAGATGCGCTTGACTTCGACCATCTCGTCGCCCGTCTCTCGCCGGGCCGAGAAGCCCATGACGGATTTTTGCATGGCATCCGCACCGGCGTTGGTGGTCATGATGATGATGACGTTGCGAAAATCGGCCTGCCTGCCGTTGTTGTCGGTGAGGGTGCCGTGATCCATGACCTGGAGCAGGATGTTCCAGGCGTCCGGATGGGCTTTTTCTATTTCGTCGAGCAGCAGGACGCAATGCGGTTTTTTGGTGATCTGCTCGGTGAGCAGGCCGCCCTGGTCGAAGCCGACGTAGCCCGGCGGCGCGCCGATCAGGCGGCTGACGGCGTGGCGCTCCATGTATTCGGACATGTCGAAGCGCACGAGGTCGATGCCCAGTGTGTAGGCAAGCTGGCGGGCGACTTCGGTCTTGCCGACGCCTGTCGGGCCGGAAAAGAGGAAGGAACCGATGGGCGTTTGCGGGTTGCTCAGGCCCGAACGCGACATTTTGATGGCTTTGGCCAGCGCCTCGATGGCGGCATCCTGGCCGAATACGACGTTCTTGAGGTCGCGGTCGAGCGTGCGCAACGAGGCGCGATCGTCCTGCGAGACGTTGCGCGGCGGGATGCGGGCGATCTTGGCGACGATGTCTTCGATCTCGCTCTTGCCGATGGTTTTTTTCTGCCGGGATTTGGGCAGGATGCGCTGCGCCGCGCCCGCTTCGTCGATGACGTCGATGGCTTTGTCGGGCAGATGGCGGTCGTTGATGTATTTGGCCGATAGTTCGGCGGCGCTCGCCAGGGCGGAAAGGGAGTATCGGATGCCGTGGTGTTCCTCGAAGCGGGTTTTCAGGCCCTTGAGGATTTCGATGGTTTCGGCCACCGACGGCTCGACGATGTCGACTTTCTGGAAACGCCTTGAGAGGGCATGGTCTTTTTCAAAAACCTGGCGGAATTCGGTGTAGGTCGTTGCGCCGATGCATTTCAATTGACCGCTGGAAAGCGCCGGTTTGAGGAGGTTGGAGGCGTCCAGCGTGCCGCCCGAGGCGGCTCCCGCGCCGATCAGGGTATGGATTTCGTCGATGAAAAGGATGGCGTCCTTGTTTTCGACCAGTTGCTTCAGCACGATTTTCATGCGTTGCTCGAAATCGCCGCGGTATTTGGTTCCCGCCAGCAGCGCGCCGATGTCGAGGGCGTAGACCTGTGCTTTTTCGAGGACTTCGGGCACCCGCCCGTTGACGATGCGATGCGCCAGCCCTTCGGCGATGGCGGTCTTGCCCACGCCCGCTTCGCCGACGAGGAGGGGGTTGTTCTTGCGGCGGCGGCAGAGGGTCTGGATGACGCGCTCAAGCTCCTGGTCGCGTCCGATCAAGGGGTCGATCCGGCCCTGCAATGCGTGCTGGTTGAGGTTGTGCGTGTAGGTTTCGAGCGCCCCGGCGCGCTGTTTTTCTTCCTGTTCCTGCTCGGGAGCTTCCTGGTCGCCGCGGTGGGCCGCCGACATGCTGTCATGGTGCGTCTTGACGATGCCGTGCGAGATGTAATTCATTACGTCGAGGCGGGAGATGTTTTGCCGCTGGAGGAAGAATACGGCGTGCGAGTCCTTTTCGCCAAAGATGGCGACCAGGACGTTGGCACCGTTGACTTCTTTCTTGCCCGAGGATTGCACGTGCAGGATGGCGCGCTGGATGACGCGCTGGAAACCGAGCGTGGGCTGGGTTTCGATGGCTTCGTTGCCGCCGATCTTCGGGGTGTGTTCGCTGATGAACTGGACCAGTTCCCGACGCAATTCGTTGGTTTTGGCCGCGCAGGCGCGCAGCACCTCGGCGGCGGAGGGGTTGTCCAGCAGCGCGAGCAGCAGATGCTCGACGGTCAGGAATTCATGCCGTTTTTGGCGGGCCTCGACAAAGGCCATGTGCAGACTGATTTCAAGTTCTTGGGCGATCATTCGGTTTCCTCCATCACGCATGCTAGCGGATGTTGGTGTTGCCGGGCGTAGGATACGACCTGTTCAACCTTCGTTGATGCTACATCTTTGGTAAAGACGCCGCATGTTCCCATGCCTTCTTTGTGAACCTGAAGCATGATCTGCGTGGCGCGCTCGCGGTTCATACCGAAGTATTTTTGTAGTACGGCAACGACAAAATCCATCGGGGTAAAATCGTCGTTCAGAAGCAACACTTTATAGAGCGGCGGGCGGCGCGTCTGCGGGCGCGTGGCCTCCAGTACGAAATCGTCTTGTTGTGTCGTTGTGGTCATACGGGTCATTCTAGTCGAGCTGGCGCGCCCTTGCGGCCGCAAGTGATGGGCGGAGAGCCTTTGGCATGACTGGCGATTCGCCCCTCTTATTTTCCGAAAGCCAGAAGTATGCCAGAACGGGCAAAAAGCGGGTTCGGGGGTTCCCGTCATCGTGCGATGTTGCGTGAATAGCTCGGATACGAGTTGACGGATGGGAAATCCGTTGACGAATGGCGGATAAATGCGTAAAAAACGAAACGCGCAAGTTTCATTACGTCGCGGGCATTGACCGGGGTTTGTCCGGTCATTGCGGTTGTTGCCGATTGTTGCATTTCCGACAAACCGCAGGGTGGTAGTCCGGACGTTTGATGCATGCGTTGGGCGGGAGGACTCCTGTTTGTATCAAGTCACTTTGAGGAATGAAGGAAATATGGCAACTGGCACCGTCAAATGGTTCAACGACTCGAAAGGCTTCGGCTTCATTACGCCTGACGATGGCAGCGAAGATTTGTTCGCGCATTTCTCC
>JAISNX010000177.1 GCA_031276015.1 Azoarcus sp. | reverse complement strand
GGTACCGCCTGGGGCGATACGATTCCCCTTCACGCCAAGAACTACATGGCGGGCCATCTGGTGAGACTGACGCGCAACCCGGAAGGGCTGGCCGCGATCCTGCGGGGATTTTTCGGCTGTCCTTTCCGCATCCAGGAATGGATGCCGCAATGGCTGCGCCTCCACGAAAAAGACCTGAGCTACCTGGGCCTGGAAACCCCCGCCAGCCGATTGGGACGCGGCGCGATTTGCGGCGTATCCGCGCTCGACCTCCAGCACCGCTTCCGCATCCACGCGGGGCCGCTGAAACTTGCCGAATACATGGCTTTCCTGCCCGGAAGCAAATTCTTCCGGCCATTGCGCGACTGGGTGCGCAACTACGTGAGCCAGGAATTTTCATGGGATGTCCGGCTCGTCCTGCGACATGACGAAATTCCCGCGACGCGGCTCGGCGTGGGGGCGTGCATGCTCGGATGGACGACCTGGCTCGGACGGACAGCCGCCGGTGAAGATCGCGGCGATCTCGTCCTGAAAGGGGAAGTAGGGGAGGGGGTCTCCCTCCGAACATGCCTGACGGCGAGCGTGGGTTTCAGGAACGCTGATTAGGGCGTTTTCGGTTCGGATGATGACACTCGTCATTGCGAGGCGCGTAGCGCCGTGGCAATCCATGCGGCTTACTGGATTGCCACGGCCCTTCGGGTTTCGCAATGACGGCGGTTCTCTTTGGGCTTCAATTTGCCGATCTGCTGTAAGTCATTGTCATTGCGAGGCGCGAAGCACCGTTGTGTGCCATGCCACCTGCCGGATTGCCGCGCCTTTCTTGCAACGACGGTTGACTCGACAGGCATTTTTCAGCCGGGGGCGGCGGTTTCCTCCTCGTCCCTGCCGTGTGCGAGGCGGTAGAGGATGGGCAGCACGAGCAGGGTGAGGGCGGTGGAAGACAAAATGCCGCCGATGACGACGGTGGCGAGCGGGCGCTGGACTTCCGCGCCGGTGCCGGTGGCGAGCGCCATGGGGACGAAGCCGAGGGAGGCGACGAGGGCGGTCATGAGCACGGGACGCAGCCGGGTGAGGGCACCTTCGCGGATGGCGGCGTCCAGCGGTCGGCCTTCTTCGCGCAGGCTGCGGATGAAGGCGATCATGACCAGGCCGTTGAGCACGGCCACGCCGGAAAGGGCGATGAAGCCGACGCCCGCGGAGATGGAAAGCGGGATGTCCCGCAGCCAGAGCGCGGCCACGCCGCCGGTGAGGGCAAAGGGGATGCCGGTAAAGACGAGCAGGCCGTCCCGCGCGTTGCCGAACATGGCAAAGAGCAGGGCGAATACCATCAACAAGGCGACGGGGACGACGATTTGCAGCCGCCGGGCGGCAGAGGCGAGTTGCTCGAAGGTGCCGCTCCAGGCTGTCCAGTAGCCAGGGGGGATGTCGATGCCGTCCAGGCGGGTCTGCGCTTCCGAGACGAAAGAGCCGATGTCGCGCCCGCGCACGTTGGCGCTGACGACGACCCGGCGCTTGCCGTTTTCCCGGCTGATCTGGTTGGGGCCGGGGGCGAGTTCCAGCGTGGCGACTTCGCCGAGCGGGATGTAGGCGGTCTGCGCCGTTTCGCTGCTGCCCGCCGCGCGGGGCAGGGCGATGGGGAGCCGGGCGAGCGAATCGAGGTCGGCACGCAGGGCTTCGGGCAGGCGGACGATGATGCCGAAACGCCGGTCGCCCTCGAACAGGGTGCCCGCTTCCCGCCCGCCGATGGCGATGGAAACGGTGTCCTGGACGTCGGCGATGTTGAGGCCGTAGCGCGCGGTTTTTTCCCGGTCGATGTCGATGGTGAGCATGGGCAGGCCGCTGGTCTGCTCGATGTTGACTTCGGATGCGCCGGGGATGCTGCCCAGCGCGGCGGCGATTTTCCCCGCCGCGCCGTTCAGGGCGTCCATGTCGTCGCCGAAGATCTTGACGGCGACATCGCTGCGTACGCCGGAGATCAGTTCGTTGAAGCGGAGCTGTATCGGCTGTGAAAACTCGTAGGTGTTGCCCGCCAGCCCGGCGACGGTCTGCTGGATGGCCGCGAGCAGTTCGTCCCGTGTGCGGGCAGGTTGGGGCCACTGTTCTTGCGGTTTCAGCATGATGTAGCCGTCCGAGATGTTGGGCGGCATCGGGTCGGCGGCGATTTCCGCCGTGCCGGTTCGCGCAAAGATGCGGTCGATTTCGGGGAAATCCTGCTTGAGCCGTTTTTCGAGTCGCTGCTGCATCGCCACGGATTGCGTCAGGCTGGTGCCGGGGATGCGCAAAGCCTGGATGGCGAAGTCGCCTTCGTTGAGGTTCGGGGCAAATTCGCTGCCCATGCGCAGGGCCAGCAGGCCGGAGAGGATGACGGCGACGGTGGCGAAGGTGAGGACGACGGGCTTGTTGGCCATGACGGCCTCCAGCGCCGGTTCGTAGCGGCGGCGCGCGGCGCGCATGAGGACGTTTTCCTTTTCCGCCACTTTGTTGCCGATGAAAAGCGCCACGCTGGCCGGGATGAAGGTGACGGAGAGGATCATCGCGCCGATCAGGGCAGTGACGACGGTGAAGGCCATGGGGTGGAACATCTTCCCTTCGACGCCGGTGAGGGCAAAGACCGGCAGGTAGACGATCATGATGATGATCTGGCCGAACAGCAGCGCCCGGCGCGCTTCTTTCGATGCGGCAAAGACTTCGTGGAAGCGTTCGGGCCGGGTGAGGGGCCGTCCGTGGCGGGCCTGCGCGTGGGCCAGCCGACGGACGCAGTTTTCGACGATCACCACGGCACCGTCGATGATGATGCCGAAATCCAGCGCGCCCAGGCTCATGAGGTTGGCGCTGACGCGGTAGTGCACCATGCCGGTGAAGGTGAAGAGCATGGACAGCGGGATCACCATCGCCGTGATGATGGCCGCGCGGATGTTGCCGAGAAAGAGAAACAGGATGACGATGACCAGCGTTGCGCCTTCCAGCAGGTTCTTCTTGACCGTGTCGATGGCCTTGTCGACCAGCGTGGTGCGGTCGTAGACCGTCACGGCTTCGACGCCTTCCGGCAGCGTCCGGTTGATCTCCGCCATTTTCCGGTCGACGGCGCGGGAGACTTCCCGGCTGTTTTCGCCGATGAGCATGAAGACCGTGCCGAGCACGACTTCCCGGCCATTGTCCGTGGCCGCGCCCGTGCGCAGTTCGCGCCCGATGCCGACTTCGGCCACGTCGCGGATGCGGATGGGCACGCCCTGGACGTTGCCGAGGATGATGTTCCGGATGTCCTCGATGCCGCGCACCTGCCCCGGCGCACGGATCAGGTATTGCTCGCCGCGCTTTTCGATGTAGCCCGCACCCACGTTGCCGTTGTTGCGATCCAGCGCCACCGTCAGTTCTTGCAGGGTCAGTCCGTAGGACGCCAGTTTTTCCGGACTGGGCGCGACCTGGTATTCCTTGGCATGGCCGCCGATGGCGTTGATTTCCGTCACGCCGGGTACGTTGCGCAGTTGCGGCTTGATGATCCAGTCCTGAATTTCGCGCAGGTCTGTCAGCGTGTAGGGGGTGCCGTCCGGCTTGCGGGCGTTTTCCCGCGCTTCGACCGTCCAGAGGTAGATTTCTCCCAGTCCGGTGGAAATCGGCCCCATGGCGGGGGTGATGCCTTCCGGCAGTTTTTCGCGGGCTTCCTGTATACGCTGGCTGACCAGTTGGCGGGCAAAGTAGATGTCCGTGCCGTCCTTGAAGATCGCCGTGACCTGGGACAGGCCGTAGCGCGACAGCGAGCGGGTCTGCTCCAGGCCGGGCAGGCCCGCCATGGCGGTTTCGACCGGATACGTGACCCGCTGTTCGATCTCCAGCGGCGAGTAGCCCGGTGCCGCCGTGTTGATCTGCACCTGGACGTTCGTGATGTCCGGCACGGCGTCGATCGGCAGGCGTTGATAGCTGTAAATGCCCAGCGCCGCCATGCCGAGGACGGCCAGCAGGATCAGCCAGCGGTGCCCGATGGCAAGAGAGATAAGGCGTTCAAACATGGTGTACTCCGATCAGTGGCTGTGCTCGGCGCTGCCTTTGCCAAGCTCCGATTTCAGCGTGAAGCTGCCCGAGGCCGCATACCGCGCGCCCGGTTCCAGCCCGTCGCGTATTTCGATGCGCCCGCCGTCCGTGCGCCCGGGGGAAACGGGCCGCGCCGCGAAACCTTCCGGCGTCCGGACGAACACCACGGGTTTGTCCTCGACGGTCTGGAGGGCGTCGGCGGACACCGCGACGGGCACATCGACCTCGCCCGCGAGCAGTTCCACGTTCACGAAAAGACCGGGCCGCCAGGCCATGTCGGGGTTCTCCAGGCTGACCCGCGCCTTCGCCGTGCGGGTGTCCTGCCCGAGCAGCGCGCCGACGTAGGTGATGCGGCCTTCCGCCTTCGAGTCGAAAGCCGTCGCCCGGACGACGGCTTCTCCGCCCACCCGGACACGGTTCAGTTCTTTGGCGGGGACGACGATTTCGGCCTGTACCGAAGAAAGATCGGAGAGCGTGAAAATGCCCGCATCCTCCTTGACGGCTTCGCCCAGGGCGATGTGCTTCTCCACGATCATGCCGTCGAAGGGCGCGCGGACTTCGTGGCGGTTGAGGTTTCCCTCGCCGCGCGGCTCGGCACCGAGCGCGACGAGCTGTTGCTGACGGTTGGCGACCGCGATTTCGGCTTCCCGCAGGGCTTGCCGCGCCTGGAGATAATCCTGCTCGGCGGAGATTTTTTCCTCCCAGAGCTGTTTCTCCCGCGCATGAACCGATTGGGCCAGCGCGAGCCGCTTCCGGGCGGAAAGCCATTCGCTGCGCAGTTCGGCAAGCGCGGGGCTGGCGATGACCGCGAGAACGTCTCCCTTCTTCACCGTCTGCCCCAGGCTGGCCGGAACTGCCTCCACGATGCCCGCCAGGCGTGGCACCACATGCGCCGTCCTGTCCTCATTCAGGCGGATTTCGCCCGGCAACTGCATCACCGTCCGGATTTTCGCGGGCGCGGCGGTCTGGATGTCGATAGCGGCGGCGCGGATTTTTTCCTCGTCCAGGACGATCTCCTCCGCATGGGCATCCGTTTCCGGGCCGTCTTTGTCGTGATTTTCCTCGTCCGCATCCTCTCCCGCGTGTTCGTGGCCCGCTTCCGCGCGGCCCGGGCGCGCCTCGTCCGCGGCTTTCGGCATCTCCGGCGCATCGGTATCGAGAATCGACACCCCCGCCACCAGCCCGAAAGCCAGGATCGCGGCAATGACGATGCCCTGTTTCCGCCGGGAGGCGATCTTCCGGAAATAGTCGTACAAACTGTTTTTCATATCGTGCTCCCAGGGGCAATCGTTGTTTGTGGGGATGTGGGAATGGGCGCGCCAAGCACGCGATCCAGTTCGGCCGCGGCGCGGTGCGCGTCCGCCAGCGCGCGCAGATATTGGGATTGCGCCTCGAAAAAAGTCCGCTGCGCGTCCAGCACTTCCAGGAAACTGAATTTGCCCAACGCAAACCCCTTGCTGGCCGCCTCATAAGCGCCCTGCGCGCCGGGCAGGATTTCCCTTTGCAGCGTTTCCGCCTCCAGCACCGAGACCCTGAGGCGCTCGTGCGTCTGCGTCGCCTCCGTCAACAGGCGGATTTCCGTCGCCGCCAGTTCATCGCGCGCCCTGTCGGCCAGTTGGGTCGCCTCGATGACATTGCCCTGATTGCGGTCGAACAGGGGCAGGGGCACCGACAGCCCGACAAGCATCTGGTTGCGCCCCAGTTCTTCCGCCCGCTTGCTGCCCAGGCTGAGCGTGACATCGCCGATCCGGCGCGCCCGCTCCAGTCTGGCGAGCGCGCCCGCGCGATCCGCCTCGGCGCGGGCAAGCGTCATCGCCGGAGAAGTCTGCAAACGCTTCTCCATTTCTTCCGGAGAAAGCATGACGGGCAGCACATCCATCCGCCCTTCGGCCCACCCGAAATGCGGCGCGGAGTCTCCCCAGAGCGCCGAAAGCGCCTGCCGGGCCACGGACAATGCCCCTTTGGCCTGCGCCAGATCCACGCGGACGGCGGCCTCCGCCAGCCCGGCGCGGGTCTCCTCCACCGGGGAAATCTTCCCTGCCGCCACGCGCTGCGAAGCCGCCCGCCTGGCCCCCTGGGCGAGACCCAGCAGTTCCTCCGCCTGCCGGACGCGCTGCTGCGCGGCCAGCACATCGAAGAAAGCCCCCGTTACCTCCGCCCGAAGTGCCAGCCGTCTGGCGGCCAGGCCGGCGGCGGCGACTTCCTGCCCGCGGTCGGCCAACGCCATCCGGGCCGCGCGCTTGCCGCCCGTCTCGATGGGCTGGTCGATCTGGACAGTCGTCGTCCGGTTCGCCTTGTCGCGCGTATCCTCGACCAGCACCGAAAGCGACGGATTGGGGAGGAGGCCCGCCTGGATACGCGCGCCCTCCGCCGCCTGCAAACCATGCCCCGCCGCGGCCAGTTCCGGATTGGCCGACAGGGCGAGCCTGATAGCGGTCTCAAGGTGCAGGGCCTGTGCGGGCGCGACCTTTGCCGGGATGGGGAGGGACTGGGCGTCGGATTGTGCCCAGGCCGGAGAAAAAAACAGGGGGCTGAAAAGAATGGCTGTCAGCCCGGGCAGCCTGAAATGGTGCAGAGTCGTCCTGCGCATCGAATTCTCCTGACAAAAAAGGACAATCCGGCAAGAACCGCGCGCGGCCCTTCATGGCCGCGAAAACAGGGGGGAATAAGGAAGCGCGTCTCGCCGGGCTTTTCAGGCGGCGGGCGCGATGTCGGGCCGTTCGGGGCCGTCGGGGATGTGCGAAACGTAACTGGGGAAGCGATTTTCGCCGAACACGGCAATCGTCGTCGGCATCGGGAGATGCTGGCGGCTGATGAAGCCGGAAGAACCGCCGATGTGGAAGCCGCAGTCGCCATCCGCGTTCTGCTGATTGGGCGCGGACGAATCCGTTTCCGTGAGGTCGCCCGAAGTCGCGTGGCGGTGCTCGTGATGCCCGAAATGCCGCGATGCTTCTCCGCGTTCATGCTGGCAATAGACGCTCGCCGCCCCCCAGACAGTCTGGAACGGCAGGAAAACCAGCAGGAGGAGGGCAAACCAGCGACGCATGGGCGCGGATGATAGCAGAAGCGGGCGGCCTCGTGCGATATCGTTCTTGCGTTGATGCGGTAATTTGACAGATCTATGGAAACGCTTATCGAAGGAAATGCCGATCAAGCCGCATGGATTGCCACGGCCCTTCGGGCCTCGCAATGACGAGTATGGAGGGCCTCGCAATGACGAGTAGGAGGGTCTCGCAATGACGGGTATGGAGGCGTTGCAACGCACCAAACCTTTACCCGATGCCCCGAAACCTTCGTCATTGCGAGCGAAGCGCGGCAATCCATGCGTCGTATGGGTTGCCGCGGTCGTTTTGGCCTCGCAGTGTGTCTTTTCCCGATTCGGGCGCGTGCGCCCCTTGAATGCGAAAAATCCCGCCCCACATAACGCCTGTCCGATTGGTTGACAACTTCCCGGTTTCATTTCCGCCATGCGCCTCGATAAACTCACTACCCGCTTCCAGCAGGCCCTCGCCGATGCCCAAAGCCTCGCCGTCGGCAACGACCAGCAATTCATCGAACCCCAACATCTCCTGCTCGCCCTGCTCAATCAGGAGGACGGCGGTGCGGTGTCGCTGTTGCAGCGCGCCGGGGTCAATGTGCCGCCGCTGAAGGCGGCGCTCTCGCGTGCATTGGAACATCTGCCCAAGGTGGAAGGCCATGGCGGCGATGTGGTCGTGGGGCGCGATCTTTCCAACCTGCTCAACCTGACCGACCGCGAGGCGCAGAAGCGCGGCGACCAGTTCATCGCCAGCGAAATGTTCCTGCTGGCGCTGGCGGGCGACAAGGGCGAGACCGGGCGGCTCCTGCGCGAATACGGCCTTGTTCGCAAGGCGCTGGAGGCGGCCATCGACGCGGTGCGCGGCGGCGGCGCGGTGGATAGCCAGGAGGCGGAGGGGCGGCGGGAATCGCTGGCAAAGTATTGCCTCGACCTCACCGAGCGCGCCCGCGCGGGCAAGCTCGACCCGGTGATCGGGCGCGACGACGAAATCCGCCGCACCATCCAGATTCTGCAACGCCGCTCCAAGAACAATCCGGTGCTGATCGGCGAGCCGGGCGTCGGCAAGACGGCCATCGTCGAAGGGCTGGCGCAGCGCATCGTCAACGAGGAAGTGCCCGAAACGCTCAAGGGCAAGCGGGTGCTGGCGCTCGACATGGCGGCGCTTCTGGCCGGGGCCAAGTATCGCGGCGAGTTCGAGGAGCGCCTGAAGGCGGTGCTGAAGGAAATCTCCCAGGAAGAAGGGCGCATCGTTCTTTTCATCGACGAACTGCATACGATGGTCGGCGCGGGCAAGGCCGAAGGGGCCATCGACGCGGGCAATATGCTCAAGCCTGCGCTGGCGCGGGGCGAATTGCATTGCATCGGCGCGACCACGCTGGACGAATACCGCAAATATATCGAAAAGGACGCGGCGCTGGAGCGGCGCTTCCAGAAGGTGCTGATCGAGGAGCCGACGGTGGAGGCGACCATCGCCATCCTGCGCGGTTTGCAGGAGAAATACGAAATCCACCACGGCGTCGAGATTACCGACCCGGCGATTGTCGCGGCCTGCGAATTGTCGAACCGTTATATTACCGACCGCTTTTTGCCCGACAAGGCCATCGACCTGATCGACGAGGCCGCCGCCCGGATCAAGATGGAAATCGACTCCAAGCCGGAAGTCATGGACAGGCTCGACCGTCGCCTGATTCAGCTAAAGATCGAGCGCGAGGCGGTGAAGAAGGAAAAGGACGAGGCGTCGCAGAAGCGCCTGGCCCTGATCGAAGAAGAAATTGCCCGTCTGGAAAAGGAGTATTCCGATTTGGAAGAAATCTGGAAGGCGGAAAAGGCGCAATTGCAAGGCTCCAAGCACGTCAAGGAAGAAATCGACCGCCTCAGGGTGCAAATGGCCGAATTGCAGCGCAAGGGGCAGTTCGACAAGCTGGCCGAATTGCAATATGCTGAATTGCCGCGTCTCGAAGCGCAATTGAAAGCCGCCGAAAAGGCGGCCAGCGACAAGATCGACGAGGTGGCGAAACCCAACCGTTTATTGCGCACGCAGGTGGGTGCGGAAGAAATCGCCGAGGTCGTGAGCCGCGCCACGGGCATTCCGGTCGCCAGGATGATGCAGGGCGAGCGCGAAAAGCTGCTTGGCATGGAAGATCGCCTTCACAGCCGCGTTGTGGGGCAGGACGAAGCCGTGCGGCTGGTTTCCGACGCCATTCGCCGCTCGCGCGCCGGGCTTTCCGACGAGAACCGGCCTTATGGTTCTTTTCTTTTCCTCGGCCCCACGGGGGTGGGCAAGACGGAGCTTTGCAAGGCATTGGCGAATTTTCTTTTCGATTCGGAAGATCATTTGATCCGCATCGACATGAGCGAATTCATGGAAAAGCATTCGGTCGCCCGCCTCATCGGCGCGCCGCCGGGGTATGTCGGTTATGAGGAAGGCGGCTATCTCACCGAGCAGGTGCGTCGCAAGCCTTATAGCGTGATTCTGTTCGACGAGGTGGAAAAGGCCCATCCCGACGTTTTCAATGTTCTTTTGCAGGTGCTCGACGATGGCCGGATGACCGACGGGCAGGGGCGCACCGTGGATTTCAAGAATACGGTGATCGTCATGACTTCCAATCTCGGCAGTCAGATGATCCAGCAAATGGCCGGGGACGATTACGGCGTAATCAAGCTCGCGGTCATGGCTGAGGTGAAAACCGCTTTCCGTCCCGAATTCATCAATCGCATCGACGAAGTGGTGGTTTTCCACGCGCTCGACGAAAAGCATATCGCGGATATTGCCCGCATTCAGTTGAAATACCTGGAAACCCGGCTGGCGCGGCTCGACATGAAGTTCACCGTCGACGAGGCCGCGCTGGCCGCGCTGGCCGAAGCGGGTTTCGACCCGGTCTTTGGTGCGCGCCCCCTGAAGCGGGCGATCCAGGAACGGTTGGAAAACCCGCTCGCCAAGGCCATTCTGGAAGGCCGGTTCGCGGCGAAGGATACGATACGGGTGACGGGGGAGGGCGGCGCGTTGCGGTTTGCGAAGGCAGCCTGAGGGGTTATTGGCGGGTTGATGAGTGCCTCATGTTCTGTCCGGTGTCGGTAGCGCCGTCCCGGCATCTCAGAACCTGTTCAAACTCTCTTGAGTAGAAGAGCCGGAAAAGCCAGATGGATGAACTGCAAGCTGGTGTTGAGCAGTCGTTCGCAGTTTTTCCACAGTCTTCTGTTTTTCGCCAGCCAAGCAAAGGATCGTTCAACGATCCAACGCTTGGGCATGACCGTGAAGGTGTGCAGTTCGTTGCGTCTGGCAATCTGTACAGTCACGTTCTCCCCCAAATCATCCGGCTCAAAAGCCAGGCCCGCATCCGGGGCGCTGCCCGATTTCAGTAATTATCCGCACATCGCGCAATATGCCCCGGCGACGCGCCAGCGGCGTTCAGCGTCGCCGTTCGGCGCGTGCTTTCTTTATCAGGTCGGCGATGCGGGTGTTGCCCTTGTCGCGCGCCCACGCTTCGGCGTCCATGCCGTGGTCGTTGCGACGGTCGAGCGCGATGGGCGTTTTCAGCAGGCGACGCACGACGTCGATGTGCCCGTTGCGTCCGGCGAGCATGAGGGCATCGGAGAGGTTGGGCGTGAGCGCATCGACATCGGCTCCGGCGGCAAGCAGCCGGTCGACGATGGCGAGCTTGCCTTCGAGCGCGGCATAGTGCAACGCCGTCCAGCCCTTGTTATTGACTTTTGCCCCGACGGCAAGCAGCCGTTCGACCAGTTTTTCGTGGCCTTGCATGGCCGCCAGCATCAGGGCCGAATCGCCGTTGCGGTTGCGGTGCTCCAGCGGCGGATTGAAGCGCAGCAGGGCATCCGCGGTGTCGATGTTGCCTTCGCGGATGGCGAGGATGAGCAGGGAATTGCCGTATTTGTCCGTGGCATCGGGCGGGACGGCGCGGCGGTCGAGGAGTTTGACGAGTTTGCCGGTGCTGCCCCGGCGGGCGGCGGCGAGGGCTTCTTCCTTGTCGTCGGCAAGGGCGGGCGCGGCGCTAAGTAGTGCCACGACGGCGAGCAGGGCGGCGAGCGCGGCGGCAAGGATATTGGTGCGGGCGGTTTCAGGCAGGATGGGCATGGCGGAACAGGCGGAAGAAGTTGTCGGTGGTGGCTCGGGCAATGGCGGAAAGCGGCTCGCCGCGCAGGACGGCGAGTTCTTCGGCGACGTGTTTTACCCAGGCCGGTTCGTTGGTCTTGCCACGGTGCGGTTTTGGGGCGAGGTAGGGGGAGTCGGTTTCGATGAGCAGGCGCTCGGTCGGCACCCAGGCGGCGACTTTTTGGAGTTCGACGGCGTTATTGAAGGTGACGATGCCCGAGAAGGAGATGTAGAAGCCGAGCGCCAGGGCGGCTTCGGCTACTTCGCGCGATTCGGTGAAGCAGTGCATGACGCCGCCACAGGCGTCGGCATTTTCTTCGCGGAGGATGCGCAGGGTGTCGGCGGCGGCTTCGCGCGTGTGGATGATGAGCGGTTTGCCGCAGGCTTTCGCGGCGCGGATGTGGGTGCGGAAGCGTTCGCGCTGCCATTCGGGCGCGTCCCGGTGCCAGTGGTAGTCGAGACCGGTTTCTCCGATTGCCACGACTTTGGGGTCGTCGGCGAGTTCGCACAGCCGGGCGATGTCGGGTTCTTCGCAGTCGGTGTTGTCCGGGTGTACGCCGACCGAGGCCCAGTATTCCGGATGGCGTCCGGCAAGGGCGCGCAGGCGCGGGAAGTCTTCGAGGCGGACGCCGATGCAGAGGGCATACCCGACGTCGTTGGCGGCCATCGCGGCGAGGACTTCGGTTTCGCGCGCGCCCAGTTCGGGGAAGTCGGCGTGGCAGTGGGAGTCGATGAAGATCAAGGGACGAAGGTCAAATCGTGTGGGTGGGGCGGTTGGCGTTGAGATGCCCGGCAAGGATTTGTTCGATCTTGTGGCGCACCATTTTGCCCGATTCGTCACTGGCGAATTGCACGCCCACGCCCTGGGCCTTGTGGCGTTGCGCGCCTGCGGGGGTGATCCAGACGACGGTGCCCGCGACCGGGTATTTGGCCGGGTCGTCCATCAGTTGCATCATCAGGAAAACTTCGTCGCCAAGGCCGTAATGCTTGGATGTGGGAAGGAAGATGCCGCCGTTGGTCAGGTAGGGCATATAGGCGGCATACAGCGCGGATTTGGAGTTGATATTCAGCGATAGTACGCTCGGGCGTGCCGGACGGGGGGTGGGGATGTCGCTCAAGGCCGGACTCCTTTCAGCGTGCGCGCATAGCGCATCAACATGTCTTCCAGAAACAGGCGTGGGTTGAGCGGATGGTTCGCCACCCGGCGGATATTGACGAATTCATTGTAGCAGTTGTCGGCCGCCGCCGCGCTCATGCGAGCGGAAAGCAGCGCCAGACGTTCGGCCCGCGCCGGGAAATATTTCACGCGCCCGCCCAGGCGCAGGGCGGCGAGATCGCTGACCCATCGTTGCATCCAGTCGACCAGCATCGGCAGGTTGAAACCGGCGGCCAGGGCGGTCTTGTCTTTCTTGAGCCAGTTTTCCCATTGTCCGGCGAGCCGCAGCGGGTCGATTTCGCCTTCGGCCAGATCGTTGGCGAAGCGTTCGGCCAGGGGTTCGATGCCTTGCGCCGCCAGCCGCCGCGCCGCCAGCGGCATGCCGCCGCACAATGCCAGCAGGCTGGCCGGGACGCGCGCCGCTTCGCCTTGCTCCGCTTGCCAGCGCCGCAGTGCTGCGGCATCGGGGCGGGGGGCGTGCCATTGCTGGCAACGGCTGCGGATGGTCGGCAGCAGTCTGCGCGGCGCGGAGGAGACGAGGATGAGGGTGCAGGCTTGCGGCGGTTCTTCGAGCAGCTTGAGGAGCGCGTTGGCGGTAAATGGGTTCATCGCTTCGGCAGGGTCGACGATCAGCGCCCGCCGTCCGCCGCGATGCGAGGTCATGGTCAGGGCCTCTTGCGCGGCACGTACCTGGTCGATGACGATCTGGGTGGATTTTGCCTTGGCTTCGCCGCCGCCCGCTTCGGTGGTTCCGGCGGTTTCGTCCGGAGTGTTCCGCGTGTCCTCGCTTTCCGGAACCAGCCGCCGCAAGTCGGGGTGGGTGCCCGCCTGCCGCCATTGGCAGGGCGTGCAGTGCCCGCATGCCTGCCCGTCGTCGCCCGGTGTTTCGCAGAGCAGCCGCGCCGCCAGGGCTTCGGCCAGGTCACGCTTGCCGAGTCCCGGCATGCCGGTGATGAGGATCGCGTGCGGCAGGCGCTCGCCGAGCGCGGTCAGCCGTATCCAGAGCGGTTCGAGCCAGGGATGGATCATGGCCATGCCTTTTCGTCGATGCTGGTGGCGATTTCGGCGGCGATGGCTTCGGGTGCCCGCGTGGCGTCGAGCACCCGGAAGCGCGTCGGTTCGCGTTGTGCCCGGTCGAGATAGGCGGCGCGTACCCGCGCGAAGAAGTCGCGTTGCTCGCGCTCGAAGCGGTCGGGGGCGGTTCCGGCGGCGGCGAGCCGCAGTGCCGCCGATTCCGGCGGGATGTCGAACAGGAAGGTGAGATCGGGCGCGAAGCCGGGATGCGTCCAGGCTTCGAGCGCATCGCAGCGCGCCGCCGCCAGGCCGCGACCGCCGACCTGGTAGGCGTGGGTCGCATCGCTGAAGCGGTCGCTCACCACCCAGGTGCCCGCGGCCAGCGCCGGTTCGATCACCGTCGCAAGATGCTCGCGCCGCGCGGCGAACATCAGCATGGCTTCGGTGTCGGGATGCATATCCATGCCGAGCAGTAGTTCGCGCAGTTTTTCGCCGAGTCCGGTGCCGCCGGGTTCGCGGGTGCGCAGCACGTCGCGTCCGCGCGCCCGCAAGGCATCGATGAGCCGGGCGATCTGCGTGCTCTTGCCCGCGCCGTCGATGCCCTCGAAAGTGATGAAACGCCCGCGCGGCTTCGTGTTCAATTTTTTGCCGCTCCCTTGTTGCGCTGGCAGCGGTCGACCGCCCGGTTATGCTCGTTGAGTGTGCGCGAAAATTCGCTCCTGCCATTGCCGCATGCCACGAAGTACATCATGTCGCCGCCCTCGGGGTGCAGCGTGGCATGCAGGGATTCCCGCCCCGGCATCGCAATCGGCGTCGGCGGCAGGCCGTGGCGCATGTAGGTGTTCCAGGGCGTGTCGGTTTGCAGATCGCGGCGGCGCAGGTTGCCGTCGAATTTCTCGCCCATCCCGTAAATGACAGTGGGGTCGGTCTGCAAGGGCCAGCCGACGCGTAGCCGGTTGATGAAAACATTGGCGATGCGGGTGCGATCCTCGGCGCGGCCCGTTTCCTTTTCCACGATCGACGCCAGGATCAGTGCCTCGTAGGGCGTCTTGAGGGGCAGATTGGCATCCTTGGCCTTCCATTCGTCGTCGAGCCGCGCCGCCATGGCGCGATAGGCGCGGGTGAGCACCGAGAGCGCGCCGGATTTTTTGTCGAACATATAGGTGTCGGGAAAAAACAGCCCTTCGGGGTGTTTTTCGCTGGCACCGATGCGGGCGAGAAGTTCGGCATCGGAAAGATCCGCCGTGTCGGGCTGCAAATCGGGATGGTTTTCCAGCGCGGCGCGTACTTGGCGGAACGTCCAGCCTTCGAGCAACAGCACGGCGCTTTGCGAGACATCGCCGGTTTCGAGCTTGCGGATCAGTTGCCATGGCGTGATCCCGGCCTTGACTTCATAACTGCCCGCCTTGACCTGATGCGCGCGGCCCGTGAAACGCGCCAGCCACGTAAGCAAGGGGGGATAGACCCGGACACCGGCGCGCGCGACCACGTCCGCCGCCTGCCGCATCCCCGCTCCGCGCGGCACGGTGAATTCGGCTGCGCCGCGCACGACCCTCAAAGGCTGTTGGGAATACCACCATCCCACCCATATCAGCGCAGCCGCGGTCAAAAAAACGGCCAGCACAATACGGAAAAAGGCTTTCTTCATTGGAATGGGGGAGGGGGAGCCTGAAAGGGGTCTTATAATACTGCACCCCGCCTTTTCCGCGCCCGCCCGCATGAGCACCTGGACTGACTATCTCGCCCGTAGCGGCGCAAGGTTCGACACCGATAGCTTCGGCGTGAATTTTGGTGTATTGCATGCCGATGCCGAGGCGCTTGCCAATGGAGCCGTGGCGGTTCCGCTCGTCCATCTCGGGCTGGTTCATGCCACCGGCAACGAAGTCGCGGGTTTCCTGCACAATATGTTTTCCAGTGATGTCGCCGGGTTTGGCGCGGACGCCGTGCAGTGGACGAGCTTCAATACCGCGCAGGGCCGCATGCTGGCGAATTTCCTGCTCTGGCGGGATGGCGACGGTTACAGCCTCGCCCCGGCGGCCGACCTGGCTCCGGCATTGCTGAACAAACTGTCGCTTTACATCTTGCGAAGTCATGTCCGGCTCGTGCGTCCGCCGCCGGAACAGGTGCTCATCGGCCTGGCTGGCCCGACGGCGGGCGATTGCCTTGCGCGCGCGGGCCTGCCCGTGCCCGGGTCCGACATGCGGCAGCTTGTTTCCGGCGTTCGGCGTGTGATCCGCCTGAGTGACGCGCTCTTCATCGTCGACCTTGCCGCCGACGAAGCCGCGCCCGTCTTCGATGCCCTGCTTTCGGCGGGCGCGGCAAAGAGCGGCACCGCGAGCTGGTATCTCGCCATCATTCGCGCCGGTCTGCCGCTCGTCACCGCCGCGACGAAAGAAGCCTTTGTCGCCCAGATGCTCAATTTCGAACTCATCGGCGGCATCAGCTTCACAAAAGGCTGCTATCCCGGTCAGGAAATCGTTGCCCGCACCCAACACCTGGGCAAATCGAAACGACGCACCTACCGGCTCGGTCTTTCCGCCCCGTCCGCCGACGTGGGAGTCGGTGCTGCCCTGTATGCGCCGGAATTCGGCGAGCAGGTGGTGGGCACCATCGTCAACTTCGCGCCCTTGCCCCGCGGCGGCGAGGCGCTGGCGGTTCTCCAGTCGGGTTGCGTCGCCATGGGCGGGAAAATCCACGTCGGCGCAGCCGACGGGCCGTTCGCGGAAGTGCTCGACCTGCCTTACAAAGTGCCGTCATAGCGGGTTCTCCCGGCTCTCCGCCGATGCCGTGAATACCAATTGCAAGCCCGGTGCGGTGCGCAGGCTGTGCGGCAGCAGGTAATTGCCTGCGGCGAGGGGAATTTCCAGATAGTCAAAATGTGCGCCGAGTTCGATGCCCGCGCGTTGCCAGGCGCGCCAGACGAAGGTCGTGCAATATTGTCCTTCCCGATCGTTTTCGATGATGCGAAAAGGCGTGCCGAGCCGTTGCAGGGCGTAATCCACGGCGGCGGCGCGCGTCGCGGCATCGGCAGCGACGCGGTAGATGGCAATGCCATGTGCGCGTCCGGGGGCGATGAAGAAATCCAGATCGTCGCGCACGATCGCATCGGGTCGTCCGGGAATTTCCGCCGGTACCGCATGCAGGACTTGCCAGTGCGGCGGCGAGCCGACCAGCATGCCGACATGGCTGTAGGGGTCGCTCCGGTTTTCCCGCCGGTCACGCGCCATGCCGCGAACGATCTCGCTCTGCCAGCCGTTGCCGATGCGGAAAACCAGATCAGTACGCCGTCGGCGATGGCGCGAATAGGCAGGTTCGTGGGGATAGGCGGCAGGGGCATCCGTCCGGCGGTCATGCTGTTTGCAATCCCTCGCCATGCCCCAAAAACCCCGCCATTGCGGGCGAGGCGCGGTGTGGCGGCGATATGGTGAGGGGATTCTTGAAAACGTATAGGGACGTTTTTCAACCCGTCGCTGTTTTGTCACAATGCGTGCCGTTCGCGCGATTGTCCCGCTCAGGGCTGTCCCCAGCCCGCGCGCCAGATCGGCCTTGATGTCTTCTACCGCTTCCAGCCCCACGCCGATGCGCGCTTCAGGGGCGATGCGTCCGCGAGTGCGAGAGATGACTTGGACATTTTGCGCCATGAAAAGCGGTCGTCAGGGCTGGGCATGTGGAAATCGTCGAAAGTACGGCGAGGTCAATCGAAGCGGCTGACCCACTTCTTTGCTTCTTCTGTGTCATTCAATGGTTCATCGACCCGAAAAAGAAGGTCTTTATAGTCCATAAACCGTACTGCTTTAGTGATGGCGGCGACC
>JAISNX010000148.1 GCA_031276015.1 Azoarcus sp. | reverse complement strand
CAGGTTTTGCCCGCCTCGATCTGGCTGACGATGTACCGAAGCCCGAAAACAATGGCGGATTCCGACTCACACACAGAATCGGGGTTGGCCTTCGGGTAATCGCGCGCGATCATCGAGTTTGGATCCTTCAGGACGTCCAGGCATTGCTGCCTGGCCTTGGCGGGGTCAAAGGGCGGGGTTTTCAGGGCCGGGAGCAGCGCCTTGCCCCGGATCAGGAACATGCACTCACGGCTTTCGGCGGGCGCGGCACCCAAGCTGATGGACCACAGCCGCAGCAGGGCATGGTCGCCCGCCGGGGTACGCACAAGCCCAAGCGCATCGATTTTATCCAGCCCGGTTGAGCCGCAATAATCCTTGAATTCGGGCAGTTCGCGCCCGGCGGCACGGGCCTCTTCGGCCAGTTGGTACCGGTGGTTGCCGCACGCCCGTTCGCGTATGGATTGCCGGATAACCCCATCGGCAAATGTCTCTTCCCACCGCTCCTGTGGCGTGGGTTCCGCAAGAGCCATGCCTGACGAGGCGAGGAGGGCCAGGGTTAAAAGTGTCTTTTTCATTGGACGACATCCAGAAAACGGTCGCCGTTGTCCCATATCTGCCTCCGCTTCGATAGCGGGCTGACGATGATGCAGCCCTGCGATGCCCGGCCTTCGGAATCATCACCATGGATCAGAAATCCGCCCCGGTCAAACACCTGCTGCGTGGCACTTTGAGGTTCGAGGCGGATGACGCCCGACGGACTGGCTCTATGTCCGGTTTCCCATCTCACCATAACCCACCGTCCGCGCGGAATCGGCCCCATATCCTCGATGTGCTGAAGCACCGGCTGGTTTTTGGCCCAATCCAGCCCCGAGTAGCCAACATGAAACAGGACACCGTCTGGCCGACGCAGTTGGCCCGTTGATTGTTCATACGTCCACGGCATGGTATGCCTCCTTCTATGTAAAAGTTGTTGCGTGAGAAATTCACGAAACCGCATGCTAAGTAAAAACCGCAGGGCCGTCAATCGTTCGCATGAATGCCGACGGACTGGTAACGAAAAAACCGACAGACAACAGGAAGTGCGCCATATTCTTGTCCTTTGGCAAGGCTCCATTGGGGCGATTTTTCTGGTCATGTTTATCGAGGGGATGCAGGAATGGATGTCCGGAGCCTACAATCGCGCTGTCCGCCCGGCATGGGCGCAACTTCTACACAACCCGGAATCCCCATGAACCCTTCCGCATTCCCCCTCATCCCCACTCCCCGCCGTCACGCCGGTTTCACCCTGCTGGAACTGCTCGTCGTACTGGCCATCCTCGCCCTGCTCGGGGGGCTGGTCGGCCCCAAGGTCATGAGCCAACTGGGCGGTGCCAAGACGAAAACCGCCGGGGTACAAGTGAAAGACCTCGAAAGCGCGGCGCAGATGTTCAAGCTCGACGTTGGCCGCTATCCAAACACGGCGGAAGGGCTGGCCGCGCTGGTGGCGCGCCCGTCCACCGCGCCGGGCTGGAACGGCCCCTATCTCGAAAAGAGCACCCTGCCCAAAGACCCGTGGGGCAAGGATTACCTTTATGAAGCACCCGGCAGGCATGGCGAGATCGACATCTACACCTTGGGCAAGGACGGCTCCCCCGGCGGCGAGGGCGAGGACGCCGATGTCGGCAACTGGTGACGGGCCGCGCCCGCGCCGCCCGCGTCCGGGCGGCTTCACCCTTCTCGAACTGATCGTGGCGCTGGCCGTGGCCGGACTGGCCGCCGGAGCGTCGATCACCGCTTATCCCAAGATGCGCGCGTCCATGGAATACCGCAGCGCCCTGCGCGGCGTGCTCGCGGGCATGAACAAGGCACGCGTCGAAGCCGTGCGCGGCGGCCAGCCCACAACCTTCTACGTCGATCCGCAAACGCGCACTTACGGGGTGGGCGGCAGGGAACTCGGGCGTTTTCCGGATTCGGTCGACGTGCAGTTCACCGTCGCCGGGCAGGAAGTCGATAGCCGGGGGCGGGGGCATATCCGCTTCCATCCCGAAGGCGGCGCGACCGGCGGCAGCGTCGATCTCCTGCGCGGGCCGGGTTCGGGCGTGCGGCTGCGGGTCGACTGGCTGTTCGGCTCGGTCACGCAGGTGGAAGTTTCCGGATGAAAAAGCCTGTGGCCCGCCATCAGGGCGGATTCTCCCTGCTGGAAGTGATCATCGCCATGGCGATCATGGCCATGTCGCTCGGGGCGCTCTACCGGGCGGGCGGCGGCGCGCTGCGCGGCGTGGTCGAGGCTGAAACGCGCCTGCGTGCCACCGCGCTGGCGCTGGCGCTGCTCGACGGGCAGTGGAGCGTGCCGCCCGAAGGTCTGCGCGATAGCGGCAGCGTCGGAAACATGACATGGCAACTCGCCGCCGCGCCTTTCCAGCCCAGGCGCGAGAAGGGATGGGCGCTGCATCGGGTCGAGGCCAGCGTCAGTTGGGACAAGGGGCGTCGCGGCCTGAAGCTGGCGAGCCTCTTGCCCGAGCGCCGGACGCCGCTGGATTCGACGCGGCAAAACGAACCGGCGGGCGACGGAAATCCATGACGTTCGCGCCGATGCCGAACATGCCGCACCCCGGCGCGCGGGGCTTCACCCTGATCGAAGTCATCATCGCGCTGGCCTTGATGTCGCTCATCATGATGGGGCTGGTGAGCGCCTTCGCCACCCTGGGAAAAACCGCCACGCGGCTCGACGAACACGCGGGCAAGGGCGGGCGCGAGTGGCTGGTGGGCGAACTCCTGCGCACCACCTTGTCGTCCGCCATCGGCCAGATCAAATACACGCTGCCGGATCAAAGCCAGACAATCTATTTTCGCGGCAGCCCGGCGACGGTGCAGTGGCTGGGCAGCATGCCCGCGCGCCACGGCGTCGGCGGCCTGCATCTTTTCATGCTCGGCCTGGAACCCTGCGGCGACCGTTCCCGTTCCGGCACCTGCCTCGCGCTGCGTTACACGCCTTATGTCAGGGAAGATTCCTCCGCCCGCGTCACGGCCAGCCCCCAGACCCAGATACTGGCCGAAAACGTTTCCGGCTTCCGCATCGCCTACCAGAGCCATCCGACCCGCATCGACGAGCAGGCGGTGTGGCGCGACGACTGGACGGACACCGCCAAACTGCCCGCGCGGCTGCGCATCGAACTCGCGGCGGACGGCACCCCCTGGCCGCCCATGGTCGCCGCCCTCGGTGCCATCGACGCGGCGGGCGGCAGGCGCATCCAGTTCCGGGCAGGAGCCAGTCCGTCGCCGCCCTGGACGGGTTCCCCGCAGCCATGAACGGCAAATCGACGGCCCCGCGGCACACCGCCCCCCGTCCGGCCCGCCGGGGCTTTGCCCTCATCGCCGTGTTGTGGTTCGTCGCGGCGCTCTCCGTGCTGGTGGCCGGGCTGCTGACGGTCTCGAACAGCGAAATGCTGGAAGCACGCCTGCGGCTCGACAGCGGACGGGCGGCGGCGCTCGGCGACGCGGCAATCCAGCTCGCGGTGCTCGACTGGGCCAGCGCCACGCAGACGCCGGATCGTCTCCTGCGCACGCGCTACACCTTCGAGGGGGTGGAAACCGAGGTCGAAATCGTCCCCGCCTCCGGCTACATCGACCTCAACAGCGCGCCGGAAAACCTCTTGCAGGCGCTCTTCCTGCATGGCGCGGGGCTGCCGCCGGATCAGGCGCGCCAACTGGCGCAGCGCGTCGTCGACTGGCGCGACACCGACGACAACCCCCTGCCGAACGGAGCCGAAGCCGCCAGCTACGCCGCCGCCGGCCTGGGCTGGCGTCCGCGCAACGACCGCTTTCTGGTGCCCGAAGATCTGATGCAGGTTCTTGGCGTCGATTTCGATCTCTTTGCTAGAATCCAGCCCTTTATCACCGTCTGGTCTTCGGGTGGATCGGGCGTCAACCCCCTGTCCGCGCCCCTGCCGGTACTCCTCGTGCTGTGCCAGGGCAATGACGGCGAGGCAAGGCGCATCGCCATGGCCCGCGACGCGGGAGAAACCGGCATCGACACCGCCACGCTCGAACAGACATTCCTGAGGACGGGAAACGTGGGCAATGTCTTGCATGTGCGGGCCTCGATACCGACGGAAGGCGGACGGCGCGCGTTGCGGGGGCGATGGGTGTCGCTGCGGGCCGACCCGGACGGCACGCCCTGGCGCACCATCCGCGCGGAGCCGGTGCGCTTCGCGCAAAGGGACGAACCCTGACCATGGCGGCGGCGCGCGGCAGTCTCGTCCTTTTCGGCTTCGACCTGGCCCAGATACCGGCCTTTCTGCATCAGGGCTGGAGCGAAGCCCTGCAATGGCCCTTCTTCGCCCGCCTGCTGCCGCCCGAGCCGGTGCGCGTGCGCCATGCCGACGGCAGCAAGGGCACCTGGCCCGCCGACGCCGCCCCGGGCACCTGTGCCGCCAATGCCATCGTGCTCCCCGAAAACCTGCTGCTGCGCCGCGTGCTGCCGATGCCGTCCCTGTCCGCCCCGGCGCGGCAGGAAGCCATCGAACTGGCCTTGACGGGAGCCAGCCCCTTCCCCCCCGAAAAAACCGTCTGGGGCTGGCGGGCGAGGCCGACGGCATCCGGCACGGAAGTCGAACTGGTCATGGCCTCGCGCGAGCATGTCGACGACTTCCTCTCCCACGCGGTCAACCGGCGCTATCTGCCCGAAATCGAAGCCTGGGCCATGAGCGCCGCGGGCGATGCGCCGATCATCCTGCAAGGATATGGCGAAGCGCGGCGCATGCTGCGGACGCGCCGCCGTTACGGCAAGATCGGCGCGCTCGCGGCCCTGTCCGTCCTTCTGTTCCTGGCGCTTCTCGCCTCGCCCGTGCTGCGCAAACAATGGGACGTCTCCGACCTCGATGCCCGGCTCGACGCCGCCGGGCGGGAAGTGGCCCCGGCGGTTGCCGACCGCGACGCCCTGGCGCAGGCCCGCGCCCGCATCGACGCCATGGCCGCCTGGGCCGATGCCCACCCCGACCCGCGAACCCTGCTCGGACGCCTCTCGATACTGCTGCCCGACACCGTTCACCTGACCCGGCTCGAACTGCATGGCCGCAACGTCACCCTTACCGGACAGGCCGACAATGCCGCCCAGATCATGGAAATCCTGACCGCGCACCCCGGTTTTCATGACGTGCGCGCGCGCGCCGCCATCACCCGCGACCCGGCCAGCGGGCGGGAATCCTTCTCGGCGGAATTCCGCTTCAGCGACGAAGCGGGCGCGGAACCCGGCGCGGGCATGCCGGAAACGAACGCGCCGGAAGCGGGCGCGCCATGATGCGCGTCCCGTTCACCGCCTCCTCCCTCCACCGCCTTCTCCGCAGCCGGGCGGCGCTGGCCGTCGGCCTCTCCGTCCTCGTCGTGCTCGTTCCCGTGCTCTTCGCCGTGGGCTACCTCATGCACCAATGGCTTTTGGCCAGCGCCGTGCTCGAACAAGGCGAACCGCGGCTTGCCCGCCTGATGGGCCTGCGCAATGCGGCCCAACAAGTGCGGCAAGCGCGCGAAGTCGCCGAAAGCGCCCTCCTGACCGCGGCCTATTCCGACGAAATGCCCGCCGACCGCATCGGCACCGACCTGCAACAACGCCTGCGCACCGCCACGGACAGCATCGGCGTGGCCATCAGCGGCAGCCAGGTCATCGAAGGCAAGACGGAAGACGGCTTCGAGCAAATCGTGGTGGCGATGAGCTTCGAGGCATCGCACGGGCAATTGCAGCAACTCTTGCAGATGCTCGCCCAACAGACGCCCACGGTCTATGTCGACAGCCTCACCCTTGCGGTGGCGCGGCGCAGTGCCAACAGCGGGCGGCTGCTCGTCCAGGCGCGGTTTTGCGTACTGAGGCAGGCATCGTGAAACTGAAGCCGATGAAGCGGATGACGCGCAAACCGGCACCGCGCCCCGCGCGCCGCCGCGATCCCGTCGCGCGGCTGGCCTGGGCATGCCTTGCGCTGAGTGTCGCGATCGCCTTCTACTGGCTGATATGGGGCTTCGCGCGTCCCCTGCCCAAACCGCTCGCCCCCGATCCCGCCGCGCTTGCGGTTCGCCCCCTCGCGCCGTCCGCGCCCGCGCCCGGACTCATCGCCGCCATCGTCGCGCGCCCCCTGTTCCTGCCTGGTCGTCAGGGGGAAGAGCAAGCCTTTCCCGGCATGCTGCCCATGCCTGTCGGCACGGGTTCCCTGGACGATGCCCGCCTGATCGGCATCGCCTCCGAGCCGTTCGGCGGCGTCGCCATCGTCTCGCACGACGGAAGGCAAACGCGGGTGCGCCAAGGCGAGGAACTCGACGGCTGGACGCTCGACCGCGTTCAGGACAATGTCGCCTACTTCGTGAGGGGCGACGAAATGCGCGACCTGCAACTGGCCTATCGCCCCGACCAGACATCCCCCGGCGGCGGCGCGGTTGGCGCAGGCGCACCCCGTCCGCCGTCTTACCCCCCCATGCCGCCCGGCGCTAGACTCCCCGGCGGTGGCATGCCTGGTGGTGGCATGCCTGGTGCCAGCATGCCGGGAGCCACGCCCGGCGGCGCGGCTCCGCCGCTCTATCCTTACATGCCGCCCGGCATGAATCCCCCCAATGGCGGCATGCCGTCCTACCCGCCGGGCACCATGCCGTCCCAGAGCGAAGAAGCCGCCCGGAACGCTTATCAGGAAGCCTTGCGGCAAGGTGCCCTGCCGCGCCCGTGACGGCTTTCGCCGTGCGCGGCTTGATACGACGCGGCAATCCATGCGGCCATGGATTGCCACACTTCAGTCGCAATGACGATGGATTCGAGCAGAAATTTTTCATGTCCGGCATATTGCGTGAATAATTCACGGACGGTAAGATGCTCGGCACAATCGGAACAGATGGATCATGAACGCATCCCGACGGGATCCGGCGGCTTGCAACGGCAAAAACGGACTTCAGGAGGATGGGGCATGGTGGCATACGCGGCGGGAGCGCCCACGATGGAAGAGATGATCTGCCTGTATCTGTACGACGACATCAAACCCCCACCAGCAGGCACGCTCAAGACGAAACAGGATGTCCTCGCCCTGGCAAAGAAGAAGCCGACACGTCAGGATGTGGAGATCAACAAAAACTGGTTCATGACGCAGGGGGGCGGAAGGTTCATGCACATCGCGCGGTTCAATATCGTGAGGCGGTTTTTGGCGAAGAAGGATAATATGGCACCGTGCTTTTATACAGTAGAAGATGTTTTTGATGTTTACCATGTTCCCAAGCAATCGGAGAAGCGCCAATTCGGCTTAAAACAGTACGAATATGCTATCAACGATAGCGATTTCACGGATCGTTGCGAGGTATTCGGTTCCAGCGACTTCAGAATTAATCCTATGGCGCAGTTCATCATCAACCCCAATGGGACGCGCGAGATTCACAGAATATGGGTCGAACCGGTCGATGACGATTACGATTATGAAAGCAGCAGTTGGGAAGCCAAGATCAGTAATGCCGTGACGGAAGGCGAAATCGACCCATGGGGAATTGGCCGAAAAGTCGCCATCAAATTCACGGGGAATGTCCACAGGATTCACAATTTTTCAGAAAGGGATTTGAGCCTGCTAGAAACCCAGAACAGGCAGTTTGAAACCCTAAAACATCATTCGTCTGCTCTTGAGAGAGCAGCGGCTTTTCTTACACTTCACAATAAAAAAATGGACAGTTTGCGCACGAAAGGCATTCTGTATGCAAAGACTGTCTTGGCACCGCCATTGGGCATACCCGTTCCACCGCTTCCACCTGTATTGCCCCGCAAACTTGCCCGCGACGAGCCGCCACCGTTGTTGTCGGCCCCCTTGTAATGCCTGGATCTTCTTTACCGAGAGTTTGCACGAAATGAGACAAGACCTATCAGCAGAAAACGAAGGCCGCGAATGATGCTCATGAACCTCTTCCCTCGCCTAAAACCCGGCATGGCATACATCATTGCCCTGTGCGCCCTTGTACCAACGGTGATCTTGCCAGCAACGTACTACGCGCAAACGCAAGGCGTCTGCCTGAAGGCGGGACGGATATTGAGCGAGGAGGAGCTTCGAGAAGCAGTATTGGTAAATATAGTCAACAGCGAAATTGAAACCGCATTTCATGGCAATTGGAAAGGAGGCCATGATCGCAACTGGGTTGGTATTGGCAGTCCTATACAGGAAAGCGACCTTCGCAGACTTATAGATAAATCCTACAATAGCGATAAATCCATTGAGGAAAATTTGGGGCTTGAAGTCTTGCTGGAAGGGCGCAATAAAGGGAAGTATAAAATTCTTGTTTCCAAGCACTTAACCGAACCATTCATACTCGTGAATTATGAACCAATACAAAATGGAAGAATGGTTTTCTTTAGTTCCGAAAATGCCCAAGGCGTATCATTTGACGACCTTAATGCGGAATATAAAGAGATCGCAAAAAGAGAAATGACGTTGTATAGAAAACTACTAGGATATGGCAATTATTATTTCCATTTTTATACTCCGTCTTTTATCACGTTAGAGCGTGAATGTTGTGACAACAGGAACAAAGATGGCAAGGATTATCTAAAGAAAAAACGGGAAGCTTATGAGAGAGCGGTGTTATCAATAACAACACATGCAAAAATAAGAAACCTCGTTCCAACTATTGCGGCGGTATCCAATTGCGGCAATATCTGGATGACCAAAGACAATAGTATCCATTGGCTTGGCAACCAGTTTGAAGATGAGGATTGGCCGTAAACACGCCAGCGATTCCCGCGTTTTTTCCACTACAGGAGCTTAGCGCATCATGACACAGGAAGTTTTCATCAAACTCGACGGCATTGAGGGCGAGTCCAAACAAGCCAAACACAAAGGCTGGATCGACGTGCTCGACTTCAGCTACAGGGTAACGCAGTCGTCCTCGATGGCTACGGGCGGCGGCGGCGGTGTGGGACGAGCCGACTTTCCGCCCCTGACTTTCACGCACTATATCGACAGGGCTTCGCCCAATCTGTTCAAATATTGCGCGGCAGGGAAGCCCATCCCCAAGGTGGAATTGTCGGCATGCAAGGCAGGCGAGGGATCGAAGGAATTCGTCAATATCAAGCTGTTTGAAGTCCTGGTGGTCGATGTCGGGCCGAATGGCTCGTCCGGCGGGCAGACG
>JAISNX010000080.1 GCA_031276015.1 Azoarcus sp. | reverse complement strand
GACAACTGGACAGGGCCGACCGGCTTCATCCACAACGTGCTTTTTGAAAACTACCTGAAAAACCACCCTGCGCCCGAGGACTGCGAGTTCTACATGTGCGGCCCTCCGATGATGAACGCTTCGGTCATCAAGATGCTGCACGATCTCGGCGTCGAGCGCGAAAACATCATGCTGGACGAGTTTTGATGGGCGGGCCGGAACGCTTCGACCGTTCCGGCCCGCTTCCCGCCGCGCCCTTGTAGCCGGTCAATGTTGCGCGCTCGCCGGGAGATGGAGGCGAAATTCCCATCGCACCGACGAAGTCGTGGAGATGAAAAATGCATTACTCGACGGTTTGCCATTCTCCCCTGGATCTGCTCACACTGGCATCTGACGGGGACAATCTCGTCGGTTTGTGGATGAAGGGGCAAAAGTATCATGGGAACACCCTCTTCAAGAATATGATGGAAAACGACGATATACCCGTTTTCCGCGCGACAAGGAAATGGCTGGACAGGTATTTTGCCGGTGAAAAGCCTGCCATTCCCGAATTGCCATTGGCCCCCATGGGCAGTGAATTTCGTCAGAAGGTATGGCGTATCTTATGCGATGTCCCATACGGCAAAACCATTACCTACAGCGATATTGCAAGGATAATAGCCGCGAAAATGAATAAGGAAAGAATGTCCAGCCAGGCGGTAGGCGGGGCGGTTGGTCACAATCCCATATCAATTATCATCCCCTGCCACCGGGTTGTAGGGTCCGCTGGCAGCCTGACAGGCTACGCCGGGGGCCTTGCCGCCAAGACAAAACTGCTCGAATTGGAGGGGGTCGATATGTCTGCGCTGTTTACGCCAAAGAAAGGTAGGGCACTTTGACAGTCCTGCTCGAAAACTTCCCGCTACCTTTTTTTGCATCGCCGCTTTCTGGCTGAGCACCGCCTTGGGCGAATTGTTCTTCTCCCCGGCAACTGTCACGCTTGTCAAGACAATGAGTCTGCGCGACGGTTTAAAACTGAATGGGCACCACTGAAGAACCCGGCTTCTCCGGGCGCGACGAGGGCATTGCCGCCCGGTCGGCCTTGCCGGGGGCGGGGACGGACGGCGCTTCGATCCTGCCGCCTTCTCCCGTTCCCGCACCTGCGCCCTTCCTGCCGATGTCGCGCGCCGATATGGACGGACTCGGCTGGACGGCGTGCGACATCATCCTCATCACCGGCGATGCCTACGTCGATCACCCGAGTTTCGGCATGGCGCTCATCGGGCGGCTGCTCGAAGCGCACGGCTGGAAAGTCGGCATCATCAGCCAACCCGATTGGCATTCCGTCGACGCTTTCCGCTCCCTTGGCCGCCCGAGGCTCTACTTTGGCGTGACCGCGGGCAACATGGATTCCATGGTCAATCACTACACGTCGGAGCGCAAAATCCGCTCCGACGACGCCTACACTCCGGATGCCGCCCCCGGCAAGCGCCCCGACCGCGCCACGACCGTCTACGCCCAGCGCGCCCGCGAAGCCTTCCCCGGCACAACGGTTGTCGTCGGCTCCATCGAAGCCAGCCTGCGACGCATCGCCCACTATGATTATTGGAGCGATAAAGTGCGCCGTTCGGTGCTGGCCGATTCCAAAGCCGACATTCTCCTCTACGGCAATGCCGAACGGGCACTCATCGCGCTCACTCGGCGGCTGGCCGCGGGCGAGAGCGTGAGCGCCATCCGCGATTTGCGTGGCACCGCCTTTATGACCCGGCCAGGCTGGCATCCCGAAGGATGGGCGGAAATCGACGCAACAAGGCTGGATGCCCGTCTTGTGTCCGCGCCCGCCGCCAGGGACCCGCTACGCGATCCTTACTGCGAGGACAAGGCGTGCGAAGGAACCGCCGCCGATACCGTCGCCCCCGCCATCCGCATCACAGGCCGCGCGCGCAGCGTCATCCGCCTGCCGTCTTTCGAGCAAGTCGGCAATGACCTCCTGCTTTACGCGCATGCCTCGCGGATTTTCCATCTCGAATCCAACCCCGGCAACGCCCGCGTCCTCACGCAACGCCACGGCGAAGGGCCGGGCGCGCGCGACGTATGGCTCAATCCGCCGCCCTTGCCGCTGAGCACCGCCGAACTGGATTTCGTCCATGGCCTGCCCTATGCCCGCCGTCCGCATCCTGCCTACGGCGATGCGCGCATTCCCGCCTGGGAAATGATTCGTCACTCGGTCAGCATCATGCGCGGCTGCTTCGGCGGCTGTACATTCTGTTCCATCACCGAACACGAGGGCCGCATCGTCCAGAGCCGTTCGCAAGGCTCCATCCTCCGCGAAATTGCCGCGCTACGCGACCGCAGCCCCGGCTTCACGGGGCACGTCACCGACCTTGGCGGGCCGACCGCCAATATGTACCGCATGGCGTGCAAAGACAAAAAAGCCGAATCGGTTTGCCGCCGCCTTTCTTGCGTCTGGCCCGCGATCTGCACGCGGCTCGATGTCGATCACGGCCCGCTGATTGCCCTCTATCGCGCCGCGCGCGCCATGCCCGGCATCAAGAAAATCACCATTGGCTCCGGCCTGCGCTACGACCTTGCCTTGCGTTCGCCCGAATACATCGCCGAACTTGCCGCGCACCATGTCTCCGGCCTGCTGAAAGTCGCCCCCGAACACAGCGAACCCGGCCCGCTCGGGCACATGATGAAGCCCGCCATCGCCACTTTCGACGCCTTCGCCGCGCTTTTCGCGCGCGAAAGCCGCCGCGCGGAGAAAAAACAGCACCTCGTCCCGTACTTCATCGCCGCCCACCCCGGCGCTGGCGACGAGGACATGCTCAAGCTCGCGCTATGGCTGAAAGCGCGCGGCTTCCGCCCCGATCAGGTACAAACTTTCCTCCCCACGCCACTGACACTGGCGACGGCCATGTATCACAGCGGCATCGACCCGCTGAAAAACCTCGTGCCCGTCCCGGTGCGCGTCACCACCGCGCGCGGAGAACGTCAACGGCGATTGCACAAAGCCTTCCTGCGTTGGCACGACCCGGCAAACTGGCCGCTGTTGCGCGAAGCACTGATGAAAATGGGCCGGGCCGATCTCATCGGCAACGGCCCGCACTGCCTTGTGCCGCGCGGACGGGCAGGGGAAGTAGCCGCCGTTTCCGGCGACCTGCCGCCGCGCCGGAAACGCCGACGGGAACGCTAGAGCGTTTTCGGTTCAGATGCCGACACAATCCGAAGCCGGAATGTTTTTTGTCATTTCTCGCAAGCGAAGTATCGCAGCCTGCCTTGCCGTCACGCACAGACAGGCAACCCCTCGTCAAAAGCTAAGGTTTCCCCCGCAATTCCAAAGTAATTTTCAGTAAAAGGTTGATAGGCTATTGTCAAGCTGTGTTAACTTCCAGGCTGTTATCTACTTTGACCTGGACACAGACATATGCCTTC
>JAISNX010000009.1 GCA_031276015.1 Azoarcus sp. | reverse complement strand
GAGGAGCAGCGTGCGGCAGCCCATGCGCGCGGCGGCCAGTGCGGCTTCGGTACCGGCATGGCCGCCGCCGACGACGATGACGTCGAAACGGGCGGGATGTAGCGTCATGTGCGGGATTCAGTGTTTCCGGAAAGGGGGGGGAATTCTACGCCAGCAGGGCATGGACGGCGTTTGGCGGCGGCGTCAGTTTCCGTGGCCTCTTGCCGTGCCGCATCCATTTCGATGCGGGCGGCCTCAAGAGCTTTGCGTTCAACGGCCAGTCAGGCCGCGCTGGAGCCGCAACCCAAGTCTAGCTATACCGAAACGGTTAAAGGCCAAAAGGCATCCCGCTTGGCCTGCCATCAGGACACCTACATGCTCCCCCGCCAAGCGAGGGAAAGAACAACCCACTGCATGCTGTGCCTGACGATCCCGATATTGGCGCGAGGGAATTCATCCGCCGGAATTCATCCGCCTTCAGGCGCGCAGGGCATCGTGCGATTGCCCTGCCGGAATACGGACTCTCGAATGAACTCGGCAATACTCATGCTGCAAACTCCGCGTCATCTGAGCTTTTTGCGAGATGCTTCGCCCACAAAGTATCAAGTGTTGGGTTATTCCCTTCGGTGAGGGAAACCATTGCTGCAACCACCAAGTTGGCTCGATCATGCAAGAATTCATTGAAGTCGGACGACAGCTTCTGTTTGAGATCGTCCCCTTTCATCTCCGTGTAACGTGCCTTTGAGAGCAAATCGTACGAAATCAGATGGGACCTCAAGCGTTCGCGCACGACACTTTCGTCGGCCCACTGCACCCGCTCCTGAAGGTAGTCCAACGGGTCTTTGCGGCCAATCATCCGGTTGGTCTTCCAAGTGATGAGAGCGCAGTTGAGCGCCCGAAAGCTGGGTATTTTAGCTTCCGAGAGCAAGGCATCAGGGAATATATGGTGGTACTCGCGTTTCTGAATGCTGTCATAAGTAGCCGTTTTGTGGTCCGCAAAGTCTTTTGCCCCAAAGTAGGTCGTGACAGCCAAAATAGCGCGCGCTTCAATTCCCGCCGCCTTCGGCCAACCAGCGGCCATCAGAGAATCCACGTCTGCCAGCGGAAATTCCGAACGGTTCAAGGCTGGCACTGTCGCCAGCTCGGCATCAGTAAACTCCTTATTTTTCAACAGTGCCTTGATGGCCTTGAAGTCGGCAAATGCACGAGATGCCGCTGCATTCTCGTAACGGTCAGTAAAGAAGGCTGACCAAAGATACCGGCGCAGTAGCTTTTCTGCCTTGGCCAGAAAATCGCCGTCGTCCGGGATCAACTCATAAGCAGCAGCGATCACCGCCAGAACAGCATTCGTTGGTAGCCGAGCCTCGTCGAACACACGCTGGCTGTCCAAAAAAGATGCCAGTCGCTCAAGCCCACGCTCCAGCTTCGGCCAGTTGTCCAACAACTGTTTCTTGTCCATCTCAATCATGCCGCGTGTGTTGGGCAGCTTTTCCTGCAACAACGCTGAGGTGGACAGAATAAGGTTGGACACATTGCCATAGCGCCCAACTGTAGGGCATTTGTCTTTTAGACTGGCTTCCAGGGCGTGGAGTGATTTCTCCGCCACTTCTTCAACTTCGGCCACGATGATGTCGTACAGGGTTAGGGGCTTGCTGTTGGTATTCATGTTGACGAACACCTGCAAGGCGACATCCTTGCTGGTATCCGCCGGCAGCGATAGGTACGGCAAGTTGAAGTGAGTTACGCACTCGCGCAGTATGGTGATCTCTTTCTTGATCTTGTCGCGAGTGTCTGCGTAGACCTCATATTTGTTCAATGCATCCGGGTCAGTGTTCGCAGGTTTAAGCGATTTAGTTGCATCGTTCAGCCAGCGATCGATCTTGGTCGAAATGTCGCCAGGCTGGAGCAAATCCACGGGCAGCAGACCGCGTTTAAAACACTGCGCAGGCTCTTCAGCCCACCGAGGCATCCGCAGTTGGTCCTTGTTGTACCAACGCGGAATGCAGCGGATTTCGATCTCGGCCCCCGACTTGTTTTCACTTTGATCAAACTGCGGCAGATAGACGAAAAACGTCTCCCACTCATAATTGTTGTGCATGGATCGCCAGAACGCCGTCAGTCGCTGCTGGCCATCCAGCAGATGCTGAGTTACGGTGCCTGGCGTGGTGAGTTCTGCTGTTTTGATGTAGCGTGACTCAAACTTTTCCTGACCGGCTACCTTCAGCGTCAAAGTTACACCGACAGGTAGGTTGTTGATGATGGTTTTAAGAAAACTGGCAATGCGGCCACGATCCCAAGCCTCAGAGCGCTGGAAGCGCGGCAGCTTGACCATACCTCGCTGGATGTTCTGAAACCAAACGCCCAGAGTTTGGTCTTGGGCCTTGCTGGACTGCTGCATGATGCTCATTCAATCGCTCCTGTTTTCTTCCAGCCACGCGTCTTCGGGGTGGTTCGTGCCAGACTGTGAAGGGTGTGACTCATATGCTTGATTCCTAGCCTGGGTGAGATTCGATCTTCGCCCGCAGGATACTACAGGAGTCGCCTCTGCTAAATCCCCATTCAAGCCCTATCCTCAGGGCAATCGCACAAATGCCCTGCGGGGGGGCGGAGCCAAAACCTTCGTCATTGCGAGGCGCGCTAGCGCCGTGGCAATCCATGGTGGGGACGGCACGGCGGGTACTCCCGATGGATTGCCACGGGCCTTCCGAATTCGCGTCGGCCTTTCGACGTTGGGTCAGCAGCGTGCTGCCCGCGCTGGAGCCAGACAGCGTCGTTACCATCGACGGCAAGTACAGCCGACGTTCGGGCAAGGTCGATGCTACGGCCCTGCATCGGGTCAGTGCCTTTGCTGCCGGGGCGGCGCTGATATTGGGACAGACAGGGGTTGCGCGAGAAGTCCAACGAAAAGACGGCGATCCCGACGCTGTTGCAAACGCTCGCGCTCGAAGGTTGTATCGTGACCATCGATGCGATGGGCACGCAGACCAACATCGCGCAAGGGATTCGCGACAAAAAGGCCGACTATGTCCTGGCGGTCAAGAAAAATTACCCCAGGCTTGCCGAGGCAATGAGCAATTTCTTCATGCAGTTTCAGTCGGCTGCGCCAGACAAGATCCCGCACAGTTTCCAAGTCAGGGCACCTCACGCACCTGCAAATCATTGCTTGCTCATTGGTTTAGCTCTTTCATTCGGATAGCCTCAACAACTGCCGCAAACAACGCAAATACGCGGACGTGCTGACCGCGTTTATCGACAAACCAAACAAGAAATTCGCAGGAATTTTCTGGTTTAATCTTCCGCATGCCTGTCGTCCGCGTCGCCCTTCCCGTCCCCTTGCCGCAACTTTTCGATTACCTGGCTGAAGATGCCACGGCAACGGACATTGGACGTTGCGTGCGCGTCCCCTTAGGGCATGGCGAAAAAAAAACCGGCCTCATTCTCTCCCTGCCCGCCAGCGCAAGCGTCGCACCTGCCCGGCTGAAGTCCGTCATTCACATTCAGCGCGAACTTCCCGCCTTGCCGCCCGACTGGATCGAACTCGCTGAATTCACCGCCCGTTACTACCACGCGCCTCTCGGCGAAACCATCGCGCTCGCCTTGCCGCCGGGCCTGCGCCGTACCAAAGCCATTCGCAGGAATGATCCCGACCCCCTGCTCGTTCCAACCGAAGCGGGACGCGCGGCACTTACCGAAAAGCACCGCGAAAGCCAGGTGCTTGCCCTCGTGCGCACACTCGCCGCACGGGACGAAACCTTGCCACCCCTGCGTCGCAGCGCCATTCGCCAATTCACCGCCAATGCCGCCATAAGCGGCGCAATCGCCCATGGCTGGCTGGCAATTCATGCCGGAAACGGCGAATACCCATCCGTCGGCGTCCTGCCCGAACTTACCGCCGGACAGGCCGAAGCCCTGACCACCTGCCGCGCCGCGCCCGCCGGTTTCACACCCTGGCTTCTTGTTGGCGTCACCGGCAGCGGCAAGACTGAAGTCTATTTACGGCTGGCCGCCGATACACTCGCCACGGGCCGCCAAGTATTGATGCTGGTACCGGAAATCGCCCTGACCCCGCAACTGGAAGAACGTGTCAAGGCGCGCTTCCCCGCCGCCCGCATCGTCAGCCTGCATTCCGCGCTTGCCGAGGGCGCAAGGGCAAACGGCTTCGCGCAAGCTCTGTCCGGCAATGCGGACATCGTGCTCGGCACCCGACTGGCGGTCTTTACACCCATGCCACGCCTGGGATTGATCCTTATCGACGAAGAACACGACGCTTCCTACAAGCAACAAGAAGGCATCCGCTACTCGGCGCGCGATCTCGCCGTCTGGCGGGCGCGCCAGCGCGATGTGCCGATATTGCTCGGCTCGGCCACGCCTTCATTGGAAAGCTGGCGTCACGCACAGCGTGGGCACTACCGTCTGCTACGCCTCCCCGCAAGAGCCGCCGCCGCCGCCCTGCCCACGGTAAAAATCCTCGATACGCGACGCTGCCGCCTCGACGAAGGTTTCAGTCCCCTTCTACAGCAGGCTATTGCCAAACGTCTCGAACGTGGGGAACAAAGCCTCGTCTTCCTCAACCGCCGTGGTTATGCTCCGGTACTGTCCTGCCCGGCCTGCGGCTGGGTGAGCCAATGCCCGCACTGCACGGCCAATCGCGTCGTCCACCTTGCCGACCAACGGTTGCGCTGCCACCATTGCGGTGCCGACGCGCCCATCCCCCACGCCTGCCCGGTTTGCGGCAACCAGGACATCCGCCCCTTCGGGCGCGGCACGCAAAGAATCGAAGCCCGCCTTACCGCCCTGTTTCCCGCCGCGCGAGTACTGCGAATCGACCGCGATGCCGCCCGCACCCGCGCACAATGGGAAAGCCTGCTGGCAATCATCACCGCTGGCGAAGCCGACATCCTGGTCGGCACCCAGATGATGGCCAAGGGTCATGATTTTCCCCGTCTGACCTTGGTCGGCGTTCTCGGTGCCGACGCTTCGCTGCACGCCACCGACTTCCGCGCCCCCGAACGGCTGTTCCAGCAACTTATGCAGGTCGGCGGACGCGCCGGACGCGCCGCACTGCCCGGCGAAGTATTCATCCAGACCGAATATCCCGAGCATCCGCTTTACCGCTGCCTCACCCGGCACGATTTCGACGCCTTCGCCAACATGGAACTCGACAATCGCCGCGCCGCCTGTTTTCCGCCATTCGCACACCAGGCCATGTTGAAAGCCGACGCGCCGGAACTGAGCACTGCCGTGGATTTTCTGCGCCGGGCGCGCGAAATCGCCGCCACACTCATTTCGCCGGAAATTCGCCTGTTTGATCCGGTACCCATGCGCCTCGTCCGTCTTGCACGACGTGAACGCGCCCAATTACTGATCGAAGCCGACCGGCGTAGCGTCCTGCAAAATTTCCTTGCGCGCTGGCTGGAACATCTCCGCATGGTAAAGCCTTCGCATGAACTGCGTTGGCAGGTCGATGTAGACCCGTTGGAAGTATGAAGAATGCGACTTGCGAATGGTCGGAGGCCCACGACAATCCACTTGTTTCTCCTGTTCCTGTCTTGTTTTACTTTTCTTGATATTTAAAAAACCATTAAGTAAACATCCGGCCCAAACCTGTGGATAAGTCCGGCACTCCCTTTCGGAGAAGCATTCATCCGCTGGAACGAACAGGTGGATAACGGCATGGGAGCCTGTTTGGAAAATGTCCATCCTTTTTTCCTTCCATGGAAATGTGTCGGTTGTTCACAATACTTTCCCGGTTCATCCACTGACTTGTTCGAAAAATGCGCACTGCTGCCGCTAACTTGTTGCCAAAGTGGGAAATTTTCTGTCGGGTTGTCGATAACTATGGGGATGCGGGCATGTGCTGGCGGTTGGCGCGCACGCTGGTGGCCAGGTATGGCGTCGAAGCGAGGGTCTGGGTAGACGATTGGCCGACGCTCGCCAGGCTGTGTCCGGAAGCAGTCCAGGACGGCGTGGTCGTGGCTGGCGTCGAATTGCGGCATTGGACAGCGCCCTTTCCCGAGTCGGAACCGGCCAGCGTCGTCATCGAAGCCTTCGCTTGCGAATTGCCTGCCGGACATGTGCGCGCGATGGCGGCGCGAAAACCGTCGCCGATCTGGATCAATCTCGAATACCTGTCCGCCGAGGACTGGGTACGGACTTGTCATGGGTTGGCTTCACCACGTTCGGAAGCACCGTTCATCAAGTATTTCTTCTTTCCCGGTTTCAGCGAAGGAACTGGCGGCTTGATCCGCGAATCCGGACTGCTCGCCCGGCGGAATCGGGAACAGTTTCGCCCGCTCGCCGATTGGCTGCGCGAGCATGGCGTGACACTGCCGCGTGAAGATGCCTTGCTGGTGTCGCTGTTCAGCTACGAACTGCCGACGCTTCCGGCATTGTTGGATTGTTGGCGGACGAGCGACCGTCCGCTACTGTTGCTGACACCCGAGGGTCGGGCGCTGGAGGCCGTGGGTACGGCCCTCGGGGCGACACTGAAGGTTGGAGACCAATTGGCGCATGATGCCTTGCGGGTAGCGGCGCTGCCGTTTACAGATCAGGACGGCTACGACGAATTGCTTTGGCACTGCGATCTCAATCTGGTGCGGGGCGAGGATTCGTTCGTGCGCGCGCAGTGGGCGGCGAAGCCGTTTGTATGGCATATCTATCCGCAAAAGGACGGTGCTCATCATGTGAAGCTCGAAGCCTTCCTCGATTTGTACAATGCCAGACTCGGTATGACTGCCGCCGGGGCGCTCACGGCGTTCTGGCGGGCCTGGAACGGACGCGGCGACCCGGCGGCGGCCTGGCCTGCTTTTGCGCGTGCCCTGCCCGAACTGGAGGAGCACGCCCGGAACTGGTGCACGCATCTGGGCACATGTCCGGAACTCTCGACTTCTTTGTGGCGTTTCTGCCGACACATCCTTGGGGAAACTGGATAGAATCCCGCCTCTTTATTTTTCGACAAACGGGGGCGGCCCGCGCCTCGGAGTTATATCGCATGAAAACCGCACAAGAACTGCGTTCCGGCAATGTCATCATGGTCGGTAACGATCCACTGGTCGTGCAGAAAGCCGAATACAACAAATCCGGTCGCAATGCCGCCGTGGTGAAGATGAAGCTCAAGAATCTGCTCACCGGCACACCGACCGAATCGGTCTACAAGGCTGATGACAAGTTCGAGATCGTCGTCCTCGACCGCAAGGAAGTCTCCTATTCGTATTTCTCCGACCCGATGTATGTGTTCATGGACGCCGAGTACAACCAGTACGAGGTCGAAGCCGAGAACATGACCGACGCGCTCAAGTATCTCGAAGATGGTCTTGCCTGCGAAGTCGTTTTCTACAACGGCAAGGCAATTTCGGTGGAACTGCCCAACAGTGTGGTGCGCGAGGTTGTCTATACCGAACCGGCGGTCAAGGGCGACACGTCCGGCAAGGTCATGAAACCGGCGCGGATCGGCACGGGGTTTGAGTTGCAGGTGCCCGCTTTCGTCGAGATCGGCGACAGGATCGAAATCGATACCCGCACCGACGAATACCGCAACCGCGTGAAATAAAGCGTTTTTGGTTCAGATACCGACATTTGTCATTGCGAATCGAGGTGAAGCCGTCCAGCGGACTGGCATGCCATGGCGCTACACGTTTTGTAATGACGAGTTTCCCGTCCTGTTATTGCGAGGGTCATAGACCCGTGACGATCCATGGTTGTTCCCTTCTCCCATTTATGGGGGAAGGTGCCCCGAAGGGCCGCAAGTTTTCTTCTGTGTAGACGCGGAAGTGATTGATTTCGGACTGTAGGGAAGGTTTGTCATTTCCCGATACAGAAGCGCCCGAAAATCGCCCCCAGTAAATCGTCCGACGTGAATTCGCCGGTGATTGCCGACAGGGCATTTTGCGCCAGCCGCAGGTTTTCGGCGAAAAGCTCTAGTGCCGGGGAGGCGGTTTCGAGTTCGTGCCGGGCGGCGCTCAGGTGTTCCGCGGCGGTTTCGATGGCCTGCAAGTGACGGGCGCGGGCGGTGAACGTGTCTTCGGTGTCTTGCCAACCGGCGCTTTCCAGCAGGGCGGTTTCCAGCAAGGTCATGCCCTGCCCGGTTTTGGCGGAAAGGGAGAGGGTTGCGGTTTCCGCGCCCGCCACGGTTTGTGTATACCTTCGCGGGGATTCGCCGCTGAGGTCGATTTTGTTGCGGACGATGAAGCGCGGGAGCTTTCCGGGGAGCCTGCCCAGGATGGTCAGGTCGTCGTCGGTCAGCCCGGCGCGGGCGTCGAGCAGCAAAAGGGCGAGGTCGGCGTCCTGGATGGCTTTCCAGGTGCGGGCAATGCCGATTTTTTCGATTTCGTCTCCGGGGGCGCGCAAACCGGCGGTGTCGACGATGTGGAGCGGGATGCCGCGAATCTGGATGGCGGATTTGAGCGCATCGCGGGTAGTGCCGGGAATGGGCGCGACGATGGCGATGTCGTCGCCCGCAAGGCGGTTCAGGAGCGAGGATTTGCCGACGTTGGGCTGGCCGATGAGGACAACGGAGAGACCGGCCTGGAGGAGTTTGCCCTGTTTCGCCTTGGCACGCACTTGCGCAAGGTGTTCGTCGAGGCGGGCGACGCGCCCGAAAGCGTCGGCCTGTTCCAGGAAGTCGATTTCTTCTTCGGGGAAATCGAGCGTAGCTTCGACGAGCATGCGCAGATCGGTCAATTCCGCGACCAATGCGTGGATGGCGCGGGAGAATCCGCCTTGGAGCGAGCGCATGGCGCTTTTGGCGGCGGCGGCGGTGCTGGCGTCGATGAGGTCGGCGACGGCCTCGGCCTGAGCGAGATCGAGCTTGCCGTTGAGAAAGGCGCGGCGGGTGAATTCGCCCGGTTCGGCCAGGCGGGCACCGAGTTCCAGGCAGCGGGCGAGCAGCAGGTTCATGACGACCGGGCCGCCATGGCCGTGCAATTCCAGTACGTCCTCGCCGGTGAAGGAGCCGGGGGCGGGAAAATGGAGCAGGAGGCCCTTGTCGATGGCGCTGCCGTCGGCGGCCTTGAAGCTGGCGAGGGTGGCGTGGCGGGGTGCGGGCGTCTTGCCGGTGAGCGCGGTGGCGAGGGGAGCCAGCCCGGTGCCCGAGATGCGGACGATGCCGACGCCGCCGCGTCCGGGCGGGGTGGCGATGGCGGCGATTGGGGCGGAGGCGGGCGGAACGCTCATATGGTCGCGGGGCTTTCGAGTCGTTTTTCCAGCCTGCGCGCCGTGACGTGGACGAATTTTCCGTATTTCCTCGCCACGACGATGGCGGTGCCGGTCTGGATGGCAGTTTGCCGCGCCGCCTGCGCCGCTCGCAGCAGGGCGGCAAACGATTTTTGCATGTCGGTATCGCTGGCGGCGGCAAGGTCGGTATGCGTCTTGGGTCGCCAGGGCGGCGCATACGTGTGGGTCGAAATGAGTCGGCATTGCCAGGCCGTCGTCGACCAGCGGTGGATGATGAATCGCGTCGGATTCTCCCCCAGTTCCAGAAAGCGCGGCGGGTCGGCCAGGTTGTCGAACCTTATCCAGGCATCGACGTATTCCCGGTAATGACGCTCGAAATTGCGCAGACCCGAGGCGAAGCGCCGCCGGATGATTTCTTCGGGGATGGCGTGTCCGCCTTGCCGCACCCGTTCCGCGACACGGGCGACGGCGGCATCGGCGCTGGACAGGGCGAGGAAATAGAGACAGACCCGGTAGCCCGCTTTCTGCCATTGCCGGATGAGGTGCAGGTAGCTGAGACCGGATAGCGTAGTCTCGAACGCGAAAGATACGCCACGCCGGACGTTGGCATGGATTTCTTCCAGCATCAGGCGGGCCGCCTTGGCGGCGGCTTCTTGCGGCGCGAAGGGCGACAGTCCGGCGGCGATCATGTCGGCGTTGATGAAGCGCGGACAGGCGGCTTCTCCGGGAAGGAAGGTGCGCGCGAAGGTGGTTTTCCCCGCGCCGTGCGGGCCTGCGATGATGATGATTTTTTTCGGCATCGGTTTCGGACAGGCCGCGTCGGTGATGTCGCGGCCCGCCATGGCGATTATTTCAGGAAGGGGTAGTCGGTATAGCCTTCCGCACCGCCGCCGTAGAACAGTTCCGGTCGCGGCGTGTTGAGTGTGGCGTGGCGTCGCAGGCGTTCGACCAGATCAGGATTGGCGATGAAGGGGACGCCGAAGGCGACGGCATCGGCATAGGTGGAGAGAAGCGGGTTTGCGGTTTCGGCGCTAAGCCCTTGGTTGGCGATGAAAACGCCGCCGAATTGCGCTTTCAGTTGCGGGCCGAGCAGTCCGGTGCCCTGTGCTTCGCGGGCGAAGATGAAGGCGATGCGGCGCTTGCCCAGTTCAGTGGCAACGTAGCCGAAGGTGCGGGCGGGATCGCTATCGTGCATGCTGTGCGAGTCGCAACGCGGTGCGAGATGGACGCCGACGCGCGCCGCGCCCCAGACGCCGATGGCGGCATCGGTGACTTCGAGCAGCAGCCGGGCACGATTTTCGAGCGGGCCACCATAGGCGTCGGTTCGTTTGTTGGTGCCGTCTTGGAGGAACTGGTCGATCAGGTAGCCATTGGCGGCATGGATTTCGACGCCGTCGAAACCTGCTGTCTTGGCTTTGGCCGCGCCCTGGCGATAGGCGTCGACGATGGCGGGGATTTCCGATGTTTCCAGCGCGCGCGGCACGACGTAGGGCCGCTGCGGGCGCAGGAGACTGACGTGCCCTTCGGCGGCAATGGCACTGGGGGCGACGGGCAGGTCGCCATTCAGGTAGCTCGGATCGGAGATGCGTCCAACATGCCATAGCTGCATGAAAATGCGTCCGCCAGCCTTGTGGACGGCTTCGACGACCGGCTTCCAGCCCGCGATCTGTTCGTCGTTCCAGATGCCGGGGCTATCGGGATAGCCGACGCCTTGCGGGGTGACGGAAGTCGCTTCCGAGAGGATGAGTCCGGCGCTGGCGCGTTGCGCGTAATACTCGGCCATCAGCGCATTGGGCACCCTGCCCGCACTGGCGCGGCAGCGGGTGAGCGGGGACATGATGATGCGGTTGGGCAGGGTAAGGTCGCCGAGTTGCAGGGGGTCGAACAGGGTGGGCACGGGGGACTCCATGAAGGGTTATGGCGGACAGGATCGTGACTGGATATGGTGAATGTACGGGCGAATCCGCACAGTATATCGGCGCATGTGCCGTCCGGGGCGGATGGCCTGGGTAATTTCCATGAATACATGCCGCGCCCCGTCCGACATATACCGGCCTTGACTGCGGGCGGGCGAGCGGGTACGACGGACAGACGTGTCCGGAATCCGGGTTTTCTGCGGACGAAAAAAATCCGGGAGAAGCGAAATACCGCTCCTCCCGGTTCTGTTTCGGGCTATGTGTGGAAAAAGCCGCCGCCCCGGCGGGGGTTCTTGCCCCGATCAGTTTCGGGATTTGAACTGGTCGTGGCACGCCTTACAGGTTTTACCGACTTCACCGAAGGCGGGCCTGACCGTGGCGGCATCGCCGCTTTCGGCAGCCTTTACGAGTGCGGCAGCAGCGGTGGCGAAGTTACCGGCCAGCTTGCCGACTTCTGCGCCGTTCTGGAACAACTCGGGCTTGACGCTGGTTTTCTGGTCGCCGATGGATTTTTCGGTGCCGGGGCCGAACAGCGACCCCAGGCCGGAACCCGCGACGACCGCGATGGCGTTGGCGGCGGCCTTGACCTGGGCGGCATCGTAAGTGCCCTCCAGGCTGGCCTTGATCTTGCCCATGTTCCAGGAAGCGAAGCTGTAAGCCGCTTTGCGGTATTTGATCTGGTCTTCGGGCTTGACCTGTGCGGAAGCGTTGGCGGCCAGCGTCAGGGCGATGGCGGCGGAAGCGATGAATGTGGCGGTTTTATGCATGTCTGACCTCGTGTTGTGGTGGATGGCGCGCCGGAAACCGCTGCCGCGTCGCGGAGCCGTCGCCGGTTGCGCCCGGGTACCGATGATATTCGACTTGCGCCGCAAATCAAAGATGCAGACAGGGGGTGAAATATTTTTCGTTGCTGCGAGCAAGGCGAAACAATCCATGTTTGAACCTGCGGTGCCAGTGTACGCCATGGATTGCCACGGCCCTTTGGGCCTCGCAATGACGGGTAAAAGGCCGTAGCGGGGAATGCGGGCACTGTCCCCATTTGTCGTCATTGCGAGCGAAGCGCGGCAATCCACGAGCCGTGTGGATTGCCACGGCCCTTCGGGCCTCGCAATGACGGGCAATGGGAAGCGTCGCAGTACCCCAAGCCTTTGTCGCAATGCCCAAAACCTTCGTCATTGCGAGCGAAGCGAAGCAATTCAGGAAGCCGTAACGGGCTGCGCCCCTTGCAATGTGTTCAGTCCTGGAATTCGCTGGATCGGATTCACGACAAATCGTGCTTATTCCGGTCGGGGCAATGACGAAACCGCGTCAGCCGCCGGTGTTTTCCGAAGTACCCGGCACAGCGGTTTCTTCGGCGGCTTCGGGCAGGGGGCTTGCCAGCACCTTGTCGATGCGTTTGCCATCGAGGTCGACGACTTCGAGCCGCCATTTTTCCCATGCGATGACGTCTCCCGTGCGCGGCAAGCGCCCGAGCAGCCACATGATCATGCCGGACAGGGTGTTGTAGCGCCCCCTGTCCTCCTCGGGGGTTTCCTTGAGCTGGAGCAGATCCTTGAGTTCGGGCAGGGGAATGAGGCCGTCAAGCAGCCAGGAGCCGTCCTCGCGCCGCACGGCCCAGGCGTCTTCCTGCCGGTCGGGACGGAATTCGCCCGTCACCGCTTCCATCACGTCCTGAAGCGCCACCAGCCCTTGCACTTCGCCGTATTCGTCGACCACGAACACCATGTGCGCGTTGGAGGCGCGGAATTGTTCGAGCAGTTCCAACCCCGTGAGCGATTCGGGCACGTAGACCGGGCTTTGCAGCGAACGGGTGATGTCGGGTGTGCCGCCCTTGAGCGTCTGGTTGAAAAGCTGTTTGCTCGAAATGATGCCGAGGATTTCTTCCAGCCCGCCCCGGCACACGGGAAAGCGGGAGTGCTCCGATTCGGCCATGCGGGCGAGGTTTTCTTCCAGCGGATGTTCGATGTCGAGCCAGACGATGTCCGAGCGCGGCACCATCAGCGAGCCGATCTGCCGGTCGTCGAGCCGGAAAACATTGCGCACCATCGCGTGCTCGTTTTTTTCGATGATGCCGCTTTCCGAGCCTTCTTCGAGCAGGGCATGGATTTCTTCTTCGGTGACGCCCGGCGTTTTTCCGTCGCGCAGGCCCAGGAGGCGCAGCAGCAGCGCGGTCGAGCCGGAGAGCATGCGCACTGCCGGGCGCGAGGCGAGCGCCAGCGCGTACATGGGGCGCGCCACGCGGCGGGCGATGCCTTCGGGGTCGATCTGGCCGATCCGCTTGGGCACGAGTTCGCCGATGACGATGGATACGTAGGTAATCAGCACCACCGCAAAGGCGGTCGCGCTGATTTCGCTCGCGCGTTGTTCCAGGCCAAGGTCGCGCAGCCACGCGGCGACGGGCGCGGCCAGTGCCGATTCGCCCACGATGCCGCTCAGGATGCCGATCGAGGTGATGCCGATCTGGATGGTCGACAAAAAGCGCGTCGGCTCTTCGCCAAGGGCAACCGCAATCTTGGCCGCCGCGTCCCCTTCCTCCGCCAGTTTGGCGAGCTTGCCGCGCCGGGCGGCAATCAGCGCGATTTCGGACATGGCGAAAACGCCATTGATGAGGATGAGGACGACGAGGACGAGGATTTCCATTGCGTGCGTTCAGGCGGTTCCGCCCACTGTCAGCCCGTCGACGCGCAAGGTCGGCTGCCCCACGCCCACGGGCACGCCCTGCCCCTCTTTGCCGCAGGTGCCCACGCCGGGATCGAGCGCCATGTCGTTGCCGATGAGGCTGACGCGGGTGAGCACATCGGGGCCGTTGCCGATCAGGGTGGCTCCCTTGACCGGACGGGTGATCTTGCCATCTTCGATCAAATACGCTTCCGCCGTGGAGAACACGAATTTGCCCGAGGTGATGTCGACCTGCCCGCCGCCGAAATTGGCCGCGTAAAGCCCTTTCTTGACGGATTTGACGATCTCGTCCGGGTCGCACTCCCCGTTGAGCATGAAGGTGTTGGTCATGCGCGGCAGGGGCAGATGCGCGTAGGACTGCCGCCGCCCGTTGCCCGTGGGGGCCATGCCCATCAGGCGGGCATTGAGCACGTCCTGCATGTAGGCGGTGAGGATGCCGTCCTCGATCAGCACGGTACGCGCGCCGGGGTTGCCTTCGTCGTCGATCGTGAGCGAGCCGCGCCGTCCCGGCAGGGAGCCGTCATCGACCACGGTCACGCCGCGCGCCGCGACCTGCTGGCCGATGCGCCCGGAAAAGGCCGAACTGCCCTTGCGGTTGAAGTCGCCTTCCAGCCCGTGGCCGATGGCCTCGTGGAGCAGGATGCCCGGCCAGCCCGGCCCCAGTACCACGGTCATGACGCCCGCCGGAGCCGGAACGGCTTCGAGGTTGACGCTGGCCTGGTGCACGGCGGCGAGCGCGTAATCGCGCAGGCGCTCGTCGGTGAAATAGCTGTAATCGTAGCGCCCGCCGCCCCCGGCGCTGCCTTGCTCGCGCCGTTCCCCGGCTTCCATGATGACGGTCAGGCCCACCCGCACCAGCGGGCGCACGTCGGCGGCCATGTGACCGTCGCTGCGCGCGACCAGCACCACTTCCCAGGAACCGGCCAGGTAGGCCATGGCCTGCGTCACCCTGGCGTCAGCGGCGCGGGCGAACTGTTCCAGCCGTTCGAGCAGGCGAACCTTGGCGGTATCGTCGAGCGAGGCGAGCGGGTCATCGGCGCGGTAAAGCTTGTGGGGCGGCTTGCCGGGCGCGACGGCCACCCGCCGCTTCTTGCCCGCCCCGGCAATGGCCCGCGTGGCGCGGGCGGCATCGGTGAGCGCGGCGAGCGAAATATCGTCGGAATACGCGAAGGCAGTCTTTTCGCCGCTCACCGCGCGCACCCCCACGCCTTCTTCGATGTCGAAGCTGCCCGACTTGACGATGCCTTCTTCCAGATTCCAGCTCTCCGTGCGGCTGTACTGGAAATAGAGGTCGGCGTAATCGACATCGTGCCGCATCAGCCTGCGAAACACTTTTTCGAGGTCTTCCCGCCCCAGGTCGCGGGAAGAAAGCAGATACCTGTCGGCAAGCTTGAGCGCGTTTTTCGTCATCGTATTTCCATTGAAGAGACAGTTGTCATGATTTCCGGGCGGCGGTGGCGCAGGGCCGGAAGGTTTTGGCGGACTTCGGCAATACGGGCCGGGTCGAGCGCCGCTTTGACCGCCCCCGGCCCCTCGGCGCGGCAGGCGAGGATTTCGCCCCAGGGATCGACGATCATGCTGTGCCCCCAGGTGTGGCGGCCATGCGGATGGCGTCCGCCCTGCGCCGCCGCCACGAGGTAGCACTGGTTCTCGATGGCCCGCGCGCGCAACAGCGTTTCCCAATGCGCCTGGCCCGTAGTGTAAGTGAAGGCCGCGGGCAGGACGATCAGGTCGACTTCGCCCATGGCACGGAAAAACTCGGGAAAGCGCAGGTCGTAGCACACCGCGAGGCCGACGCGCCCGGCGGGCGAATCGAAGCACACTACCCGGCTGCCCGCCTCGATGCTGCGGGCTTCGTCGTAGCACTCGTCGCCCCGCGCGAATCCGAAAAGGTGGATTTTGTCGTAACGCGCCACACGTTCGCCACGGTCGTCGAAAACCAGCGCGGCATTGCGCACCTTGTCCGGTACGCTGGTCGCCAGCGGCAGGGTGCCGCCGACGATCCACACCCCGTGCCGTGCGGCGGCCTCGCGCAGAAAGTCCTGGATTGGCCCCTCGCCATCCTGCTCGCGGGCGCGCACTTTGGCGTTTTCGTCTTTCGAGATCAGCGCGAAGAATTCCGGCAAAACCAGCAGCCGCGCGCCTTCGCCCGCGGCTTCGGCGATCAGCTTACCGGCAACGGCGAGATTGTCCGCCACGTCGGGGCCGGAGACAGTCTGGAGGGCAGCGGTTTCTATAGGGGGGCGTGAAGACATCTGTTGGGGGATTCAGGCATTTCCAGGCGGAATTCTCTCATGCCTGCCGCCCGGCATGGACAGGGTTTCGCGGCAACGCGCGGGGCGGAATTCGTGCGTCAGGTATCAGGGGACAGGAATCAGGCATCCGATTGCAGCCCGTACCCCCTTTCTTCGTCATTGCGAGAGCCACGGGCGTGACAATCCATTTGTCCGTGATTCTTGCAACGCCGCCCGTCAGTACTGTAGTCACCGCCGTATGGATTGCCGCGGGCCTTCGGCCCTCGCAATGACGGGATGGGAGATTCGTTGACCGGATGGGAGATTCGTCATTGCGAGCGAAGCGCGGCAATCCACAAGCCCCATGGCACACCACGACACTTCGCGCCTCGCAATGACGGCAGCCAGAGCTTCCCTAAAGTTCTACCACCCGCCGCCGAAACCTTCCATACCACATCCTTGCGGATCGCCGTCGATGCTTGTTTTGCCGCGCATTGTCTTTCTGCTTGTCGTCATGGCCGCAACCGCCGCCGCGCAGGCGGCGGGCTGGGAAAGAATCGTCGACGACAACAAACTCACGGTCGAAATCGACGCCGACGGGACGTTCACATCCGACCATGGCACCAAGGTGTCATGGGGAAGGGTCGTGTTGGGCAACGCCGAGGCGGTGAAAACCGGGTACCGCACGATCAAGGCGCTCAACCGCTACGATTGCCTCAATCGCAGTTTTTCGACGATCAAGCGGGTCTATCTCGATAACGACGACAATGTGATCCGCGAGGAAACCATCACGGATCAAACACCGATGCTGGTACGGCGTAATTCGGTTGACGAGCGCATTTTGCGCAAGGCTTGCGGCCTGAGCAATCCTGTGCCCAGCGTGAAAAATGGCAAGGCAAATGCGGCTGAAACGGCAAAGTCGGACACGACGAACAGGCTTGACAAGCTTGCCGCCGCAGCGGATCGGGCCGCGAAATCGGTCAACGCCGCACCCGCCACGGCGGCGGGGCTTCCCTCTCCGCACGTACACGGCATTCCCCCCAAAAGCGCGCCACTCAAGACGATGCCGCTTCCCGTCGCCGCCGCGCCCGTGAACGCCGCGCCGGAAAAATCCGCCGTGCTCGAAGCGCCCGCGAAGTCGGCATCGAGGCAGCCCGTGTCCGTCCGTTTCACGCCAACACCCGCCGCCGCGCCCATGCCGCGACAATCCGGCACGGCTCCGATGGCGGCAACAGTCGCGGCGAAGGTTCCGGCGGCACAGAACATTGTCGGCTTCCACCCGGTGAGGGGCAGGGCGGCTCCCGTCATTCATTCCCCGCCCCGGCCAGCACGCCATGCAACGCCGATGCGGACGGCTGCCGTCCGCCCGGCGAGTAGTGGCGAGAGTTGGCGTTATTACGGCGCGGGCGGCCCCGAGTCCTGGGGACGCTTGCGCCCGGAATGGCGGCTGTGCGGCGAGGGTCTGCGCCAGTCGCCCATCGACTTCGCCGCCAGCGCGCCGATCGCGGTCGATCTCGATCCGGTGCGGTTCGACTATCGTCCATCGCGCTTCCTCATCACCAACACCGAACAACAATTGCGGGTGAAGGTCGATGCGGGCATGAGCATGGAAGTGCGCGGGCAGCGTTACATGCTGGAAGGTTTTGTTCTTCATCGCCCCGGCGAGGCGCGTATCGCGGGCAAGGTTGCCGACATGGAAGTGCAGTTTTTCCACCGGGACGCCGAAGGGCGCATCGCGGTGCTGGCCGTGCAGGCGGCACGCGGCGATACGCCGAATGCGCTGCTGCAAGCCCTGCTCAACAATCTGCCGCTGGAAAAGGGCGACAGTTACGCGCCCGAAACGCTGATCGACCTTGCCGCTTTTCTGCCCGCGAATCCGGCGCATTTCCTGTATATGGGTTCGCTCACCGCACCGCCTTGCACCGAAGGGGTGCTGTGGGTCGTGATGAAAGAGCCGGTAATGCTCTCGGACGAGCAGTTCGGGATTTTTTCCCGTTTGCATCCGGGTAATGCCCGCCCGCCGCAGCCCGCCAATGCACGACTGGTGCTGGAATCACGCTGACGCGAGACGTCGACGCGGTGTTTTCCGGAAAGGTGCACCATCCAAAAAAACGGCCCGTGCCGGAAAGACACGGGCCAGCATGACAGCCGCCGAAGCGGCAGGGGGTTATTTGTCGTCAACCAGCGTACCGTTCTTGAGCATGTAGTCGATCGCTTCCTGACCAGCATTGCCGCCGGTCAAATCCACGCCTTCCACAACGATGTTCAGCGCCAGTGCGTCGGAGTCGACAGGCGAGACGGTAATCCTCGTGCTGCCGTCGTTGACGCTCACGCTCAGGTGCTCGGTATCGAACTGGAACTCTTTCCCTTCATCCGCGAGCAAGTCGCGCAGGTCGAGTTTGTCCTCTCCGGCAGTGAACTGGGCGATGGAGACGTTCAGCGGCGAATCGGAAACATCGGACAAAGTCCACGCAAACACATCTTCCGCATCTTCTCCCGTAAGCTGAGAAGCCGGAGGCAGTTCCTTCACGTCGACGGTAATGGTCGCCCAGTCGCTCGTGCTGCCATCGTCGTCCACCAGTTGATACTGGAACGAATCCGGGCCGGAGTAACCATCTTGTGGTGCCCGATACTGGAAGCTGCCGTCCGAGTTGATCCACACCGTACCATTATGTTCGGTGGTGAAGGTCGCCGTGCCACCATTGGATTGCGCGACCTCTATAACGTTGAGGTCGCCATCCCCCGCCCTGACTGCCGCAACATGCGTCGCGCTCACTTCGACGACTTCCGGCGAGGCCGCCCGTCCACCCGACGCGTCCGTGTCGAGGCCCGCGCCGGTAATGACGTTGCCGGTATTGCGGGCAATGTAGTTGGTCTGGCCGCTATCGCCGTCATTCGCCGTCGGCGCGGTGTCGGTGATGGCGATATTTACCGTCGTCAGGCTACCGAGCGTGCCCTGGTCGCTGATCGGGCGATAGGAGAAGTGGTCGTAATCCGACTCGCCGTCGCTATGGTCGCGCAATGGTGCCGTGTAGTCGAAGTTGCCGTCCGGACGGATAGTGACCACGGCGCCCAAGGCAGTGGCAATCGCCACGCCACCCGAAACGACATCGACTTCGCCATTTTTCGCATCTACGACCTTGCCCACCGTAGTGGTGTCCTTGGCACCATCGTTGGCCAGCACATTGAAAGTACCGGACGTGCCTTCCGCAATGGAGAAGTTGTCGGAACGGTTGGCTGGCGGCAGTTCCAGTACGTTGAACGTGACCGTCGCCCATTCACTTCGACCGTCGGTGTCCGTCAGTTGGTATTGGAACGAATCCTCACCATCGTAACCCGTTTGCGGCGCGGCATACTGGAAGGTGCCGTCCGGGTTGATCCACACGCGACCACCATTTTCGGTGACAAGGGTCGGGGCATCATTGCCAAGATTGGACGATTGCGTGACCTCTACCGCATTGGCACCTTCTCCCGTCCTGACGGCCACGATATGCAACGCATCGGGGCCATCCGCCGAGGGCTTGTCCGCGCCCGAGCCATAATCGTTTTTGACATTGCCCGTGTTGCGCGAAACGTAGTCGGTGTCGCCAATGTAATCATCATTCGCCACCGGCACGGTGTCGGTAACGGTGATGTTTACCTTCGTCGAACTGCCGAGCGTGCCCTTCGCGCTGACCGGCTGATAGTAGAAGTGGTCGTTATCCGACACATTGTCGCTATGGTCGCGCAACGGCGCAGTGTACTCGAAAGTGCCATCCGCATTGATCGTGACCGTTCCACCCAAGGCGGTGGTAATCGTCGCGGCACCACCAACCAGATCGACCGCCGAACCATCCTTGCCCGTGACGTTGGCGACTGCCGCAGCCTTGCCGCCGTCGTTGGCCAGCACGCTCTCGAAGCCCGTCGTCGCGCCTTCCGCTGCGGAGACGTTATCGGAGAAGCTGGCTGGCGGCAGTTCTTTCACGTCGACCGTGACCGTCGCCCAGTCGCTCTCGCTGTCGGTATCCGTCAGTTTGTACTGGAAGGAATCCACACCATCGTAGCCCGTTTGCGGCGCGGCATACTGGAAGCTGCCGTCCGGGTTGATCCACACACGGCCACCATTCTCGGTGATGAGGGTCGGCGCGTCATTGCCAAAGTTGGACGATTGTGTAACGCCTACCTCGGTGCCGCCCTCGCCCGCCCTGACCGCTACGACATGCAAGGCATCGAGGCCATCTGCCGAAGGCTTGTCCGCGCCCGCGTGAGTGATGATCTCACCTTCAATGACGTTGCCCGTGTTGCGTGCAACGTAGTCCGTTTCGCCAAGATCGTCGTCGACCGCCACCGGCACGGTGTCCTTGACGGTGATGCTCACCGTCGCCGGGTTGCCGGGGCTGCCCTCCGCGTTGACCGGAACATACTGGAAGGAATCCACCGGCTCGGGTGCGCCAGCAGTATGAGTAGGCAACGGTGCGGTGTACTCGAAAGTGCCATCCGCATTGATCGTGACCGATCCGCCCAAGGCGGTGGTAATCGTCGCGGTACCATTGGTAAGTTCGACCGAACCATCCTTGCCCGTGACGCTGGCCACTGCCGCAGCCTTGCCGCCGTCGTTGGCCAGCACGCTGGCAA
>JAISNX010000004.1 GCA_031276015.1 Azoarcus sp. | reverse complement strand
GATGGCCTTCGTCACGCTCGATGACGGCACGCAGCCGCGCGAAGTCACGATTTACAGCGAAGTGCTCGACACGCAGCGCGGCAAGATCGTTGTCGACGACGTGCTGGTGGTCGAAGGCAAGGCGAGCGACGATGAATTTTCAGGCGGCATGCGCATCGTCGCCGAGCGTCTTTTGACGCTGGCCGAAGCGCGTGGCCGCTTCGCCCGCGCCCTCTGTCTGCGGCTCGATGCCGACAAGATAAACGGCAGTGCCGACGCGGCCATCGAACGCCTCGCCGCGCTGCTCGCGCCCTTCCGCGCCACGGGCGAGTGCCCCGTGCGAATCAGCTACCGCAACGCGCAGGCTGAAGGCGATCTGTTTCTGGGCGGGGAGTGGCGGGTAAAGCCGGACGATGCCTTGCTGGAAGGTCTGCGTTCGTGGCTGTCCGCTGGGGGGGTGGAGGTGGTGTACCCGGATTGAGCGGGGGCGCGGGTGAAGTGTGAGTGCGCTTTGAGCCGCGCATAAAAAGAAAATACCCGGCACGATCGTGCCGGGTCGGGTTCGGTTGCCGCCCGGAGGCGGCATCCTTATTGTCGTAGCGGCTCCCACCCCGGAAAACTACAATTTGCCTGTTATGCAGCCTTCGACATTTATGCCAACTACGGGCTATTTGCCTGTCGAGGGCTTTTGATTTGTCCGGTTCTGTAGCACGGGAACTGTCCGGTACGGCGGAATGGGGGCATTTCGCGCAACGACGTTGAAACCGTCCTTTATCCACGCCGCCCCCCGCTGCCTGTCGACTATCATCACGACGTTATTTGCCCGCACAGGCCCGCCGACATGACGCTTTCTCCCATCGCACGCCTGATGCAGGCCGCCAGCGAGATCATTCTCGGCAAGGAACACGAATTGCGTCTCGCCCTGTCGTGCCTGCTTGCCCGCGGCCATTTGTTGATCGAGGATGTTCCCGGCACGGGCAAGACGACCCTCGCCCACACGCTCGCCCGCCTGCTCGGCCTTGAGTTCCAGCGCATCCAGTTCACGAGCGATCTGTTGCCCGCGGATATTCTGGGGGTGTCGGTTTTCGAGCGCGAGAGCGCAACGTTCCGCTTCCGCCCCGGCCCCGTGTTCGCGCAGTTGATCCTCGCCGACGAGGTCAACCGCGCTACGCCGAAGGCGCAAAGCGCGCTGCTGGAGGCGATGGAGGAGCGCCAGGTGACGGCGGACGGGCAGACGATGCCCTTGCCCGAGCCGTTTTTTGTGATCGCTACCCAGAACCCTTCGTCCCAGATCGGTGTTTTCCCCCTGCCGGAAAGCCAGCTCGATCGCTTTTTGCTGCGCATCCGGCTCGGTTATCCCGATCACGCCGCCGAACGCAGGCTGCTGCAAGGGCAGGATCGGCGCGAGTTGATCGGGCGCGCCGAGCCGGTGATCGGGGTGTCCGATCTGCTGGAACTGCAAGGCGCGGCCCGCGCCCTGATCGTCGCGGATCGCCTGGTCGATTATGTGCAGGCGCTCATCGCCGCGACCCGGCAGAACGCGGAATTCCTCGCCGGTCTCAGCCCGCGCGCGGGCATGGGACTGCTGGCGGCGGCGCGCGCCTGGGCTTTGCTGGAAGGACGCGATCATGTGCTGCCCGAGGATGTGCAGCGCGTTTTTCCGCATGTGGCCGGTCATCGCCTGCACAGGGCGGGCGACGGGCGCACGCCCGCACCCGATGAACTCGCGCGCCTGTTGGAAAGCGTCGAGATTCCCTGACGCCGCCAAGGATGTCCCCGGTCGCCGCCCTCGCCCGCCTGCATTTTCCGTTCCGGCGATTTCGACCGGAAGCGCCGGAAGCCGCGCCGATCACGCTCTCGCAGCATCGTATCTATGTCCTGCCGACTTTTTCCGGGCTGGCTTTCGCCGGTGCGCTGGTCGTGATGTTGATCGCTTCGATCAATTACGGTTTGAATCTGGGCTATGCGTTTTCTTTCCTGCTCGGCGGCATCGGCGTCGCCAGCGCCATCCACGCTTTTCGCAATCTGTTGCGCCTGTCCATCCGCCCCGGTCGGGTGGAGGACGCTTTTTGCGGCGGCACCGCGGTTTTTCACTTGCTGATCGACAATCCCGATCCCCACCGCCGCCCTGCCCTGCGCCTGCTCGGCGGCGAGACGCCGACATTGCGCGGTGAAACCCGGTTCGAGTTGCCGCCCGGGGCATGCGGCGACATCGCGCTTGCCCTGCCTGTGCGCCAGCGCGGCAGGATGCCCGCCGGGCTGACGATTATCGAGACGCGCTGGCCGCTGGGCCTTGTTCGCGCCTGTAGCACTTTCACGCCCGAGATGGAGGCACTGGTTTTCCCCGCGCCGGAACGCGCGCCGCCCCCGCCGCCGCCCGGATCGGGCGGTGTTTCCACAAACCGGGGCGCGGCCCGCATCGGCAATGAGGATTTCGCCGGTCTGCGCGCTTATCAGGAGACGGATTCGCCGCAGCATCTGGCCTGGAAGGTTTTCGCCCGCAGCGGCGCGATGATGACGAAGCAGTTTTCGGATATTGGCGATACGGATCTGTTTTTCGACTGGCACGCGCTGCCCGCCGCGCTCTCCGTGGAGCACCGCCTGTCGCGGCTCACGGCCTGGCTGCTGCGCGCGGAGCAGTCGGGGCAGCGTTATGCCTTGCGCTTGCCGGGGCGTGAGTTTTCCATCGACCGGGGCGAGGCGCATTTGTATCGCTGCCTCGCGGCGCTCGCCCTGTACGGGGATGAGGCGGGGGAAGGTTGAACGATGGATGCGCGGCATTCGCTCCCCGCGCTTTCTCCCGGACGCGCTTCGCCCGACGAGGCCGGTCTGCGGCGCGACCAGGGCTTTTGGCTGCTGGCGGCGGCTGTGGCGACCATCGCGCCCCATTGGGTGGATATGCCCGTCTGGGTGGGCACGTTGTGCGCGGTTCTGTTCGCCTGGCAGCTCCAGCGGCTGCGGCGCGGGGCCGCCGCGCTCCCGCGTTGGTCGTTGCTGCCGCTCACGCTTGCCGCCGCCATTGGGGTGCGTTTGTTTTTCGGGTATTTTCTGGGCAAGCCGCCGGGGCTGGCGTTTCTCGCGGTGCTCTTGAGTCTGAAGCTGCTCGAAACCCGCAATGTGCGCGATGCCCGCGTCGCCATGTTGATGTGTTTTTTCCTCCAGTTCGGCCTGTTCTTCAATAACCAATCGGCACTGTCCGCCGCCCTCGCCCTGACTGCCGCCCTGATGACGCTCGGGACGCTGGTGGCACTGGTCGATCCGTCCTCCAGCGCGCGGGCGCGGCTGAAGATGAGCGTCATGCTGGTCGCGCAGGGGCTGCCGTTCATGGTGGCGCTTTTCATCCTCTTCCCCCGCTCCGCCGCGCCGCTGTGGGGTTTCCCGGACAGTGCCGCCATCAGCGGGCTTTCCGATTCGATGTCGCCGGGGACGGTCAGCGAGCTGATTCTGTCGGATGCGCTCGCTTTTACGGTGGAATTCGACGGCCCATCGCCACCGCCGTCCGAGCGTTACTGGCGCGGCCCGGTGCTGGGCAGCTTCGATGGCCGGACGTGGCGCATGGTGCATGCCTTTTTGCTGGATCGCCCGCGCTATCTGCCCATGGGTCGTCGTTACGATTATCGGATCATGCTCGAACCCCACAATCAGCATTGGCTGCCGGTGCTCGACTATCCGGCGGGGCCGCTGCGGGGGGTGAGTTTCAGTCTGGACTTCCAGGCCATGAGCCATTTGCCGGTCAGGCATCGCATGCAGTTCGCTTTCAGCGCCTTTCCCGACACGGTGGCGGGCGGCGGCGAGGTGGCACACAGACTCGATGCGTTTCGCCAATTGCCCACGCACGGCAACCCCCGAACACGGGAACTGGCCGCCGCGCTGAAGGCGGGGACGCCCGAACAAACGGTGGAACGCATCCTGGCCTGGCTCGCCCAGGGGCAATTCACTTATACGCTGCAACCGCCCCTGCTGGACGAGGACGGCATCGACCAGTTCCTGTTCGATACCCGCATGGGGTTTTGCGAGCATTTTGCCGGTGCGTTCGTGTTTCTGGCGCGCGCGGCGGAGGTTCCCGCGCGCGTCGTCACGGGCTATCAGGGCGGGCGCATCAATCCGGTCAACGAGACGCTGACCGTGCGCCAGTCGGACGCCCACGCCTGGGCCGAGGTCTGGCTCGCCGGGCATGGTTGGGTGCGGGTCGATCCGACGGCGCTCATCGTGCCGCAACGCATCGAAAACGGTCTGGAAGCGTCCTTGCCCAAGGGCGACAGGCTTCCGCTCTTGCTGCAACCGCAATACTTGTGGCTGCGCCAGTTGCGCGACCGATGGGAAGCCATCGCCACGGGATGGAACCGGGGGGTGCTCGCATATGACAATCGACGTCAGCGCGATTTGCTGGAAGTGATGTTCGGCCTGGATGCCGCTTCGCTCCCGGTCGTGCTCGGAACGAGCGCCATGGCAATCGCCCTGTTGATGGCCGTGTTCTATTATTGGGCGCAGCGCCGCCACGGCCCGCGCGATCCGCTCGATCACGCCTGGGGACGTTTTTCGGCGAAGCTCGCCCGCCACGGCCTGGGGCGCGCACCCTCGGAAGGCCCGCTGGATTATGCCCGGCGGCTCGCCGCCGCCCGCCCTGCCAACGCCGCGATGCTGACGGCGATCTGTACCCGCTATGCCCGTTTGCGTTATCGTCCGTCTTTACCGAACGCAGAGCACAAGGAAATATGTGCGCTGATACACTCCATCAACCACCTCGATCTCAAAAAAGAAGCCCCGGCTCCGCCATGAAAATCCAGACCCGTCATCTTCTCCCGCGCCTGTTTGCCGTTTTTCTGCTGTTCATCCCGTGGTTTCCCGCCTGCGCCAACTATGCGACGCGCGCGGACGTATCGGCCTTTGTCGAAGAAATCGCCGCGCGCAACCAGCTCGACGCGGAGCCGATCCACGCCGCGCTTTCCCGCGCCAGTCACAATCCGCGCGTGATCGAACTCATCAAGCCGCCCACGACGCGCGGCGCGCGCTCATGGCGTCGTTATCGCTCCCGTTTCATCGACCGCATTCACCTGGATGCCGGATTGCACGCCTGGTCGCAATATGCGGCAAGCCTGCGCCGGGCGGAAAAGGAATATGGCGTGCCGCCGGAAATCATCCTTGCCATCCTCGGGGTCGAAACCATCTACGGGCGCAATACCGGCAATTTCGAGACCTTGTCCGCGCTCGCCACGCTGGCTTTCGATTACCCGCCGCGGGCCGAGTTGTTCCGCGGCGAACTGGAGGCACTTTTCCTGCTCGCGCGCGAGCAGAAACGCGACCCGGCCAGTTATACCGGCTCCTACGCGGGCGCGCTCGGCTGGCCGCAATTCCTGCCTAGCAGCGTCCGTCGCTATGCGGTGGATTTCGACGGCGATGGCCGCGTGGATTTCAATGCCGACGGGAACGACGCTATCGGCAGCATCGCCAATTATCTGCGCGAACATGGTTGGGTGGCGGGCGCGCCCGTCGCGGTGAAGGCGCGGGTCGCGCCCGACGCCGACCCGGCCCCTCTCATCGAAGCGGGCGTGGAGCCGAACCTGAGTCCGGCGCGGCTCGCCGAAGCCGGTATCCGCCCCCTCGGCGACAATCCATACGCTGGCGACGCGACGCTGATCGACCTGGAAACGCCGGGAGAGAATGTCGAATACTGGCTCGGCTACCGCAATTTCTACGTCATCACGCGCTACAACCGGAGCAATTTCTATGCGATGGCGGTTTTCCAGCTCGCCAACGCCTTGCGGGAAAACCGTAGCGCTGGATTCGTGCCGGAATCGCGCGCGGCACCGAAAAAAGCAGCGAAATCGGCATCGAAGCCGGTATCGCGGGCAAAGGCGCGGGCAAAGACGAAAGCGCGCAAACCGGCAAGTTCGTCTACCCGCCGCAAAACCCGTCGCTGAATTTATTTCCCGGATGAAAACTATTCGCGCGCCTCTCGGCGCGGGCGGCGCGGCATTCGCCCGGCGTGCGCTGCCCGCGTGCCGATCAATGAAGCAGGGTCTGGATTTCTTTCGGGGAAAGTCCCGTGACTTGCACGACTTCCTCGACAGACCTGCCGAGACCAAGCAGATTTCGCGCAACAGTCATCAAGGCTTCAGTACGGCCTTTTTCCAGCCCTTTTTCCAGCCCCTTTTCCTGTCCCTGTAAAAATCCCTTCTCGATGGCGTCATCGAACCAGGTTTCCTGATGTTGGGTCAGCATGGCGAACTCCTCAAGTATGTCGTCAATGGTTTCGACTTCTTCGATCATAGAAGGTGTGGCACGCCGTCGCAACAGTGCTTTTATCCATTGATTGAAAGCATGACGCAAGGATTGCAGTTCGGGCGTGCGCAACAGTTCCCTCAATGCACGCGCGACGGCGTCCAGCTCCGGCAATCCCCGGCAGCTTTCCATGCGAAAAACGGCGTCGGCAAAATTGTGCACTTCGACGAGCGGATACTGTTGCAGTCGACGCTCGTCGAGGAGGAGATATTGAAGTGCCGGGCGATACGCGGCCAATCCCCTGGGCGGTGGCAGGAAACAGTCGGCGACATCGACGGGAACACGCCATTCGGTTTTGCCGTTGTACAAAACGATGGGCAGGACGGGCGGCAGCAAGCCTTCGGGCAGGCCGCTCTTTCCGCGCTCCTTCACCAGTTGTTCCGCGAGCATGCTGACGTACTGCATCACGCGCACGGCCATCCAGGGGTCAGGTTCGCTCTGGAATTCCAGGATGATGTAAACCCAAAGCCAGCGGCCACCGACCTTGATGCGCCACACCATATCGTCATGGCGATGCTGGCCGCTCCTGGAGACGTAACTGGCATTTACCCTGGTCAGGGAAGCGTAATCGGCATCTTCGAGCCAGTCCCCCGGCACATAACCACGAAGCAGGTCACGCACCATCTCGGGACAGGAGAAAAGTATTTTGTAGCTGGTGTCGTGCGTCGGCGACTTCATAACGACGGGCAAGCTACGGCGCGCTTGCCGTCAGCCAGCCGTTGATGCGCCCGATCTCTTCTTCGCCCAGGCGACCCACCAACGCCAAGAGCTTCAGGTGCGCCAGCACGTAGCGATAGCGTCCGCGGTCGAGATCGCGCCGGGCCGTGGCGAGGTTTTGTTCGGCGGTCAGGATGTCCAGCGTGGTGCGGGTACCGGCACGGAATCCCTTGCGCGTCGACAACAACGCCTGCTCGGCGGACTGCACCGCCCGCTCATAGGCCGCCACCCAATGCACGCCCTGGGCCACACCGTCGAACTCTTTCCTGACTTCCAGGCCGACTTCACGGCGCGCGACTTCGAGTTGCTGGCGCGCCTTGTCCAGTTCGGCCTTGGCCTGCCGAACCACGGACATGGTCTCGCCGCCGGAGAAGATCGGCACGTCGAACTCTATCCCGACCATGTTGCCGTCGTTTTTCGTGTCGGAGTTATTGATGCTGTCGCTTTTGTTCCTGAAACGCCGCGCCAGCAAATCGACGGTGGGCAGGTGGCCGGAAAGCGCCTTGTTGATCTGTTTGTCGGCCGCTTCGACGGCGGCGCGCAATGAGGCCAGCCGGGGATTGATCTCCTCGGCCTGCTGTATCCAGTCCTCGGGCCGAGCCGGATCGGGCGCGACAAGCTGGATGCGCTCGGGATCGAGCCGCGCCAAGGAGGTGATGGGCCGGTCGATGATGGACTTCAGCGTGTCCTCGGCGTACTTGAGCTGATATTGCAGGTCGAGCGTCTGGGCGACGGCCAGATCGAGCTGCGAGCGTGCTTCGTCGATGTCGGTGCGCGTCCCCGCGCCGGATTGGAAAGCTTTCTGGGCGTAATCCAGTTGTGTCAGGTAGGCGTCCCGCTGTTCCCTGGTGACTTTCAGTTCCGCTTCGGCGAGCAACACATCGAAATAGGCAGTGCCGATTCGCGTTCCGACATCCTGTTCCGCCCATTGCAGGGTGGCTTCGGCACCCACGACTTGCGCTTGCGCCTGACGCCAGGTGGCATAGGCGGCGGGCCGGAACAAAGGCTGGCGCACCCCCAGGGAGAGGCTGCTGCTGCGGTAATCGAGATCATTCTTGGGCCGGTTGGCGGTTTCCTGCTCGACCGAATTCCGTGCGTTCGAGCCTTGAAACGACAGATTGGGCAGCAAACGCGCCAGCGCCTGCGGGGCAAGTTCGCGCCGGGCCTGGGCGTCGGCCTGCGCGGCGAGGTAGTTGGCATCGGCCCGCACCGCCTCGCGGTACAGACTCAGCAGGTCGTCCGCCCGCGCCGCCGGAGAAACCGGCATCACGCCGCCCACGACCAATACGGCCATCAAGGAGATAGGTAATTTCATCGGAGTTCCTCGTTTATTCCTCTTTCATGGAAACGGCAATCCGTTTCAGCAGGGGGTGCAACAGATAGGTCAGCAGGGATCGCTCCCCGGTGATGATGATGACTTCCACGGGCATGCCCGCGTGCAGGCGGCGCTCGCCGAGGCTTTTCATGCCTTCCTCCGTCACCGACACGCGCGCCAAGTAATAGCTGATACCGGCCTGTTCGTTGTAGATCAGGTCATTCGAGATCGACGCCACCTTGCCGCGCACGACCAGCGCCGGGCTGTGGGCAAAGGCGGAAAAGCGCACGTCGGCATCGAACCCGGGCCGCACGCGGTCGATGAGATGGGGCGGCACCTGGGTTTCCAGCAACAAGGGTTCGTCTCCGGGCACGATGTCCATGACCTTTTCGCCCGGCGCGATGACCCCGCCGACGGTCTGCGCCGTCAAGCCCACCACCTGACCGGCCACCGGGGCACGAATGACCGTGCGTTCCAGATCGTTCCGGAGCGCCACGAAACGCTCGCCCTCGCCCTCGACCTGGCTGCGGACGTCGGACAGCTCGGTATCGACTTCTTTCCTGTACTCCTGCTGACGGTGCGCGATGCGCAGCTTCGTTTCGGCAAGGGAACTACGCGAGCGGTCGATGTTGCCCTGCAAGTCGGCGATCGCGCCCAGTGTTTCGGCACTCGTGCGCTGCAAGGCCAGCAGGTTGTTCTTGGGTGCGTAACCATCATCGACCAATCCCTGTAATCCACGCATCTCTTCCTCGATCAGCTTCCGTTGCGCATGGCGCGCTTCCAGCAAACCCTGATACCCCGCGATGGACGCTTCAAGCCCCGCGACGGACTCTTCCATCGCCTGGATTTCGGCCTGCAACGACATGCGCCGCGACTGAAGCAGCCCTTTCTGGTTGGCGATCATGGCGGCCACCAGCGGCTCGTCCTTCACCCGCTGCAAGTCCGCGTGGAAATCGATCTTGTCTCGCCCTTCCTGTTCCGCCACCAACCGAGCCTCCGTCGCCCTTAAAGTGTAATAGCGTAAACGTGTACTTTCAAAATTTGCCTGTGCCGTGGCCGGGTCAATTTCCAACACTGGCGCGCCCGCCTCCACGAACTGCCCTTCCCGCACGTACACAGCCTTGACAATACCGCCGGAAAGGTGTTGCACCGCCTTGCGTTTGGTGTCGATCGCCACCACACCGGAAGTGGGCACGCCTTCATCCAGCGGTGCCAGCGCCGCCCACAGCAAAAAACCGCCGAAGCCGATCGCCAGCACCCAGAAGCCGATGCGGGCCGGAGAGCGGGTATCGACCGGCAAATCCTGGCATGCCTCCCCATCGGGGCCGCCCCCCTCATACACGATGGGCGGAGGAGCGAGAAACCTGACCAGGGCGTTCCTGGGTTTTTCCGTCACGGCCCGGGTGCCACCGGATTCTTTCGTCAGGGCGGTCTTGTGTTTTACGGGAGAAATCGCGGTTGGAGACGGACTCACGTCGGGTTCCTTGTTGGTTTATTTATCGTCATCGGGCCTGCATGGACTGCAACGGCATGATGGCCTCCATGGCACCGTCCGCGGCCTTGTCTTCGGTCGGCGGCGGTTCCAGGCGCAGCGCACGGCCTTCCTCCATGACCAGGATGGAATCCATCGCCGCCATGATGCGCGGACGATGACTGATCAGCACAAGCGTCACGCCGCGCTCCTTCAGCGCGATCACCGCTTGCAGCAAGGCGCGGTCGCCCGCGTCGTCCAGATTGGAATTCGGCTCGTCCAGCACCACGAGGCGGGGATTGCCGTAAAGCGCCCGCGCCAAGCCGATGCGCTGGCGCTGCCCGCCGGACAGAAAACTGCCGCCGACGCCAATCGGCGTATCGTACCCTTTCGGGAAACGCAGGATCATGTCGTGTACACCCGCCTGCTGGCAGGCTTCGATCACCAGGGCGGAATCGACCTTGCCGAAACGGGCCACGTTCTCGGCGATGGTGCCCTCGAAAAGCTCCACATCCTGCGGCAGGTATCCCATCCATCCCCCCGCTTCCGTGCGATCCAGCTCGCGGAGAGGAATTTTGTCGAAGTACACGACGCCCTGCGTTTCCGGCAGGATGCCGAGAAGCGCCCTCGCCAGGGTCGATTTCCCCGAACCCGACGGCCCCCGCACCCCGAGCGCCGATCCGGCGGGAATGCGCAGCGACACATCGTCCAGGACGGGCAGTTCCCGACCCACGACGTTGACCGAAACATGCTTGAGCCGCAGTGCGGCCCCCGGCCTCGACGCATCCGCCGCACTCTTGGCGCGAACCGGATGCGCCGCCAGCGCCGCCTCCAGTTCCAGAAAAGCCTTCCTGGCCGCCTGCAAGTCCTTCCAGGCTTTCATCAACGCATCGAGCGGAAACGTGGCGCGGGTCATCAGCGCATTGGATGCGATCATCGCGCCGGGCGAAATCTCGCCGTAAACCGCCAACACCGCCCCGGCGGCCAGCGTCAGCGACTGTTGCATCAAGCGCATGAACGTCGTGATCGACTGCATGCGCGTCTGCGCATCCAGCCCCCGCCGTCCTTGCGCCAACGAAATCAGATGGCTGCGCCACCACATACCGCGAATGTTATCGAGCATCCCCATCGCCTGGACCGCCGACGCATGCCGCAAACGGGACTCCAGATGCCGACTTTCCGTTCCGGCGGCCTCGGCTGCCGTCTCCATCGGCTCCTCCATGACGAGACCGGATATATAGGCGGCCAGCCCCAAAATCAAGCAAAAGACAATGGCCAGCCCGCCAAGCACCGGATGCAGGAGGAAAAGCACCAGGATATACACGGGCGTCCACGGCGCATCCAGAATGGCGAACAAACCGGCCCCGGTCAAAAACTGGCGCAGGCAGGCCATGCTCCCGAACAGGCGGCTACTCTCCTTGCCCCGGTCGAACATCTCGAAAGCGGCATCGAACACGCGCGGATTGAGCTTCAAATCCAGCCGCACACCGAGCCGCACCAGCAGGCGCGAACGCACCCATTCCGAAAAACTCATCACCCCCAGGAAAAAGAACAGCATGAGCGTCACGGCATAAAGCGTGAACTCGTTCTTACCCACCATCACCCGGTCGAAAACCTGCAACATGTACAGCGTGGGCGTGAGCATCAGCAGATTGATGAGCGCGGTAAAACCCAGTGCGTAAGCGAACTCGCGGCGGAACGAATACAAAAGCCGACTCAACTCGCTACGCTCGGCAAAAGCGGCGAGCCTGCCGAACCACCCCGGCTTCCTCGCCTTCGCGCGCGTGGATTTTTTCATGCGCGACGGTTCAGGCTTCCCCGCCCTCGTATGCACGGTTTTTTTCGCACGCGGCGACTTCCCCGAAAGCGAACTCATGTCGATCTCATGGGCGCGGCACCGCCGCCGGGAGTAGTCGTTATGACCGAAGAATACGACAACCTGCGCGCGCCCGTCTGCGCCTGTTTCGGCGACTTCAACGCATTCGGCGACTTCAACGCATTGAGCACCGCGGCGGGCGGGCCGAACGCCTTGGGATCGCCATCCACCAGAAGCAGCATCAAATCCGCCATCGCCAACAGATTCTTGCGATGCGTCACCGCCACCACCGTCGCGCCCTTCGCCCGCAGAGCCTGCAAGGCATTCGCCAGGGCCGCGTCACCCTTCTCGTCCAGATTGGCATCCGGCTCGTCGAGCACCACCAGGCGCGGGGAACCATAAATTGCCCGCGCCAGCCCCACGCGCTGACGCATGCCGCCAGAGAGCGCCATGCCATCGTCGCCGACCGGCGTGTCATACCCCAACGGCAAACCCAGGATATAAGCGTGCAAGCCCGCGATCTTGCCCGCGGTCTCGATCTTGTCGTAGTCCAGCTCGCCGAAGCGGGCGATATTCTGCGCTATCGTGCCCTCGAACAGCGCCACCTCCTGCGGCAAGAAACCCACATGCGGCCCCAGTTCCTGCTTGTTCCACGTATACACATCGACGCCATCGAGCCGCACCGTCCCGCCGAGGCAAGGCCAGATCCCCACCAGCAAATGCGTCAGGCTCGACTTGCCCGAAGCCGAAGGCCCGACCACCGCCAGCATCTTGCCGGGCGGCAACTCCAGTGAAACATTGCGCAACACCGGCTTGGCGCTTGGCCCCATACCCGGCGGACGTGCCGTCACATGCTCCAGCGTCAACCGCCCCTGCGGCGCGGGCAAAGACAAGCCCGGCACAGCGGCGGGAACCTTCATCAACAACTCCTCCAGCCGCGCCAGGGCCTCGCGCGCCTCGACCACCTTGCGCCATCCGACGATCACCTGCACCAACGGAGCCAGCGCCCGTCCCGCCAGGATCGACGCCATCAGAATCAAGCCCGGCGTACCGCCAAAATTTTCCCCGAGCAAAAGCCAGGCTCCCAAGCCCAACATCAACGAACTCGACACCAACTGCACATACTTCGAGAGCGCGGTAAACACCCCCGCGCGGTCGGAAGCCAGGGCCTGCTGGGAAAGCAACTCCTTCTGCATCCCCAGCCAACGCTGCCGCACGCCCTCCGACATCCCCATCGCCTGCACCACCTCGCCGTTCTTGAGCGAAGCATCGACAAACGTGCGCGCGTGGTTCGACAACATATTGGCCTTCGACAACGGAGCCTGCGCCGACCGCTTATTGAAAAAAGTAATCACCCCCTGGATGAGCGCACTTGCCAGACCGAACCAACCCAATACCTGATCTATATAGAAAATCACCCCGATCAGCAGCAACGCCATCGGAATATCCATCAGACCCGCCATGACGGGGCTGGAAACAAAATCGCGCACATTGGCGAAATCGCGCAAGCTGCGCTGGCCCAGCGCGCGCGCGCCGTGCAGATTGGCCAGGAACACCGCCTCATACACGCGCGCCCCCAAGGCCACGTCGAACCCTTCGCCGGCCTGGCGCAACACGCACTGCCGCGCCCACTGCACCACCTCCAGCACCACGTAAATCACCGCCAGCAGCAAGGTGAGCATACCGAGCGTCGTCATGCTGCGGCTGTTGAGCACCCGGTCGTAGACTTCCAGCATATAAAACGACGGCGCGAGCATCAAAACCCCGATCACGACGCTGAACAACGCGGCGCGCACGAAGGCGGGCTTTTGTTTACCCAAAGCAAGGCGTGCCTCGGAAACAGCGATTCCAGGACTCATTTTTCAAGACATCGGGTAAATACCGCGAATACAAAATCGGATAGGGATTCTAACAGAAGCGCCGACGGAACCGCGCCGAATCCGAACATTCCGCACAGGCCAAGCAAATCCGGACAATCCGGCAAGACAGCGACGCCGCATGGCGCATGGCCGCCTCAAAACAATGCCAAACCGCCTGTTGCTCATTCATGCCTACCATGAAGTGCGCCCTTGCGGTTCAAGGTATTTTGTGATTGGCGAAAAGCCGCGGAAAGCGCTAACAAGCTGTCAGCGCCGAACATCATTGCCTGGTGCCCGGCACACCACTACAATGCCCCGGAAATAGACAGTCCCCCGGAAAACGGCATGTACTGGTACCTCATTCAAACCAAGCCCCGCCTGGAAAAACACGCACTGGAAAACCTCGAACGCCAAGGCTACGAATGCTACCTGCCGATCATCCCCGCCGAAAAATTGCGCCAGGGCAAACTGGTTGTCATCGACACCCCCCTGTTCCCGCGCTACCTGTTCATCCGCCTCGGCACAAACAGCACAGACAAAAGCTGGGGTCCCATCCGCTCGACCAAGGGCGTCAGCACTCTGGTGCGTTTCGGAAACGACCCTGCCAAGGCGGATGACGAACTTATCGCCCTGTTGAAATCCCACGAAAGCGCACGGCAAGATGCGCCGGAACGCCTGTTCGAGCAAGGCGAGCGCGTCCGCCTGACCGAAGGCCCGTTCGCGGGCATCGAAGCCATCTATCAAATGACCGACGGCGAACGCCGCGCCATGGTGCTCATCGAACTGCTCGGCAAGACAGCCTCCTTGCGAATCGACATCAAAGGGGTACGCAAGCTCGGCTCGTGATACCCCAAGCATATCCTTTCATTCGTGTTCCCGTTCATGTATCGTTATTGGTTTCGCGGCGCTTGCGCCGCCTTTAAATGACCGGGAAAACCAATGCGCATTTGTCGATTGTGTGACGACATGGCGGTAGCGTGGCTAATGGGTTCGGCGCACGCCCAGGCGAAATTTCTCGGCACAAAAACCTTCTGCTGCAACCCACTTTATCCATGGTTTGACACAAAATGGTTCTGAATAAAGGAGTGAACAATGCAACTGAAAAACATTCCCCGTTATCTTGGTGTGATACTCGGCATCATCAAGGATGAACGTTGCGGATTCATCCTGCTCACCAAGTTGGGGCGCTATCTTGTTCCACGCTATAAATTTTCCTGGCCCCACCTGGCCTGGTTTGACAAGCCAACACTGAACGAAATTTTAGCGCGTTATGGCGAAAAAGACGGTTTCAACGCACATCGCCGCTTGATGATCGGCGAATTGATGCGTTTAACTCCTGCTGTTCCCGGTGATACGGCAGAATGTGGTGCATACAAGGGATGTGGAAGTCACATCATTCTTCTAGCACCTCCCCCGCATGATGTTGCGTGCCCAAGAGAGCACTATGTTTTTGATTCCTTTGAAGGCTTAAGCGCCCCTTCGCCAGAGGATGGCAATTATTGGAAAAAGGCCGACTTGCGTTCAGGGCGGGAGATCATCGAACACAACCTATCAGAGTTCCGGAATGTTCATTTCATGGAAGGCTGGATTCCAAAACGTTTCGATGAGGTAAAAGACAGGCGTTTCGCCTTTGTACACATTGATGTGGATTTATATGAACCGACACGGGATGCCATCGCGTTCTTTTATGAACGCCTGAATCCAGGGGCAATACTGATTTGTGACGATTACGCTCTTTACTCCTGTCCAGGTGCGACCAAGGCTGTAGATGACTTTTTAATGGATAAACCAGAAAAAATGATTCTCTTGCCTGGCGGAGGTGGATTTTTTATCAAGGGTGTTTTAAGCGCGAAGGAATAGCAATGAACCAGGATAAAATGTGGGACTACTTTCAAACCGAAGGGAGGGAGAATTTTTCCGGGAGCCATGGGCGACTGGAATTTTTGGCAAGAAAGCTGGCATCGAACACAAAAGTATTGAACATTGGCATCGGAAATGGCTATCTTGAAACCATTGCCCATGCGAAAGGCGTCGATATTCATTCATTGGATCCAAGTGAAAAAGCTGTTTCACAGATTCGTCAGAAGCTCAATCTTGGTGAAAAGGTACAAACAGGATATAGCCAGAAGATACCCTTTCCAGGCAATTTCTTCGATACAGTTATCATGTCCGAAGTTCTGGAGCATCTGAATGATGAAACCTTGGACAGTACATTGAGCGAGGTATATAGAATACTGCAAGGGGATGGGATGTTTATTGGCACAGTTCCCGCGCGTGAAAACCTCTTTGCCAGTCTGACCGTTTGTCCTGACTGTGGTGAAAAATTCCATCGTTACGGACATCAACAAAGTTTCGATGTTCAAAGGCTGAGCAACATATTGCAACAACACGGGTTTGCTATACACGAAGTAAAAGAAACATTTTTTATTGATTGGGAAAATACGGGTCTTATAAGAAAAATGGCAGGACTGATCAAAAAATTCTTGTCATGGCACAACATCAGTGTCTGGGGTACAAATCGCAACATCTATTTTTCTGTCCGCAAAATCTCAAGATAATAACCAAAGAAAGGTATTTCTTAAAGAAATTTTTAAAATTATGGCCAACCTGGACAATCCCTGTGAAATCCAACCCAAATCTGTCTCCATACCCTGCAAAAAACCAGACGGGAAACGCATTGTATTCCTGGCGCGCTCGCTTTCCCGTGGTGGGGCAGAACGGCAATTGCTTGCCTTGGCACGCGGGCTTCACACCAGAGGATACGCAGTTTCCGTCATCGTTTTCTACAATGACGAAACAGGGTATGAGACAGATTTAAAAGAGGTAGGCATACCCTTCGTTTCACTCGGAAAAAAGGGCCGATGGGATATTTTGCCTTTTCTATGGCGGATGATTCGTGCGCTGAAAAGGGAAAATCCGGCAATCCTGCACGGATACTTGCCTGTCCCCAATATCATGAGCGCACTTCTTAGACCCTTTCTCCCTGGCGTCAAAATTGCTTGGGGAATACGGAACGCCTATCTGGATTTGGCGCATTATGATTGGCTTTCCCGTTTCAGTTCTACACTGGAACGCCACCTCTCACCGTTGGCAGACGTAATCATTGCCAATTCATGGGCAGGTCGCGCCTGCGCAATGGAAAACGGCTTCCCGGCCCATAAAATCATCGTTGTTCCAAACGGCATCGACACCGATCATTTCCGGTTTTCCGCCGAAGCACGGAAAACCTTCCGCAAGACCTTGGGGTTTACCGACGCGGAAATCTTGGTTGGCCTGGTTGGCAGGCTGGACCCCATGAAAGATCACGGTAACTTCCTGAAAGCCGCCCAAATTGTTTTGAGAAGCCGTCCAGATATTCGTTTTGCTTGTGTAGGAAATGGGAATAATACAGAATACACAGGATTCTTGAAACGCCAATCCGAAGATCTGGGCCTAAAAAAGCAACTAGCCTGGCTGCCTGCACAGAAAGATATGATTTCTGTCTATAGCAGCATGGATATTTCCGTATTGGCGTCATCGTTTGGGGAAGGCTTTCCAAATGTGATCGGCGAAACCATGTCCTGCGGTCTGCCTTGCGCAGTGACCGACGTGGGGGACACAAAAATCATCGTTGGGGATACAGGAAAGGTCGTCGCGCCAAAATCGGAAACAGCCTTGGCAGAAGCCATACTTTCCTTGGCTGCCCTGTCTCCGGAAGCGCGGCGACAATTGGGGGAAAAGTGTCGCACGCGAATTGTGGAGAAATTCGGGATAGAACGTCTGCTTTCCAATACGGAAATGGCGTTGACATCTTTATGGAGTTAATGAGCAACCCTGCCAAAACCCCAAAACTATCTATTTAATGTTACAAATGAACCCGTTTCCTCTATTGAGACAACTTTGGCAGCACCTGACTCGGCGCAGAAAACGACAATTCTGGATACTGCTATTTGTAGTCATGCTCGCCTCCATGGCGGAAATGGTGAGCATTGGTGCCTTGCTACCTTTCTTGAGTGTCTTGCTTTCTCCTGAGAAAGTGTACACACATCCTGTTGCACAACCTTTTATTGCATTCTTTTTTATTTCAAACCCTCAGGGACTTCTATTACCGTTGACCTTAATATTCATGCTGATTGCTCTCTTGTCCGGCATAATACGCTTAACCTTGCTCTGGTTTCAGACACGTTTGAGTCATGCCATAGGTTCCGATTTGAGTATAGAAATTTATAAACGCACACTCTATCAACCCTATAAAACCCATCTCTCAAGAAACACCAGCGAGGTCATTTCCGGTGTTTCCAACAAGATGGAAAGGATCGTGCACGAAGTGATTCTGCCTGTCCTGACTATTTTGGGTGCCTTGCCAATCCAGGCGGGGATTTTTCTCGTGCTCCTCTGGATGGACTTTGTAGTATCGTCAATAGCCTTTCTTGGATTTGGGTTGATATATTACTTGATTGTATTCTTTTCAAAAAAGCGCCTCGCTTTTGAAAGCCATCGACTCAATGATGAGTCCGCTCGCACCATCAAGGCATTGCAAGAGGGGCTAGGAGGAATACGCGATGTCTTGCTCAATGGCACGCAATCAACGTATTGTGATATTTACAGAAACTCGGATCGCAGATTTCGTCGCGCCAGAAGCAATATTCAGATCATCTCCAGTTCGCCTCGCTACGCAATTGAAGCTCTCGGCATGGTCTTGATCGCTGCTTTGGCCTATATGCTCAGTGTGCGCGAGCAAGGGCTGGCTGCCGCCCTTCCCGTTCTGGGCGCTTTGGCGCTGGGCGCACAGCGGCTTCTTCCCCTGTTGCAGCAAAGCTATCAATCTTGGGCCAATCTCAAAGGGGTGGAAAAAGTGCTGCAAAGCGTCCTCGCACTTTTGAACCAACCCCTGCCATCCTTCGCGGACGCAGCAGTTGCCCCGTCGATGCCGTTTCATCGCCATATCCGCCTGGAAAATCTTTCCTTTCGCTATACGCCAGAAGGCAGGCAAATACTCGACACCATCACCCTGGAATTGCCCAAAGGTAAAAGAATCGGCTTCATTGGCAAAACCGGGAGCGGAAAAAGCACCTTGCTGGACATCATCATGGGACTGCTGGAACCCTTGTCGGGCACTCTGCGTGTCGATGAAACCATTATCGATGCGAACAATGTCCGCGCCTGGCAAGCGCATATCGCTCATGTACCGCAAGCGATTTTCCTTTCGGATGCCACGGTGGCGGAAAATATCGCCTTTGGCGTCCCGAAGAATGAAATCGACTTGGAACAAGTAAAATCGGCGGCAGCAAAGGCGCAGATCGCCCAAACCATAGAAAGCTGGCCCGCGCAATACCAAACGGAAGTCGGCGAGCGGGGTATGCGGCTTTCCGGCGGACAGCGCCAGCGTATCGGCATCGCACGCGCGCTCTACAAAAGGGCCGATGTAGTCATATTCGACGAAGCCACCAGCGCATTGGACAATGAAACCGAACAGGCTGTCATGGATGCGATTGAACAACTGGGCGGCGATCTGACCATCCTGATTATCGCGCACCGCCTCTCCACCCTGAAAAACTGCGATTTGATTGTGGAATTGAAGGAAGGAACTATAAAACGGACGGGGTGCTATTCCGGAATAATCGGATATGCCCAAGTCTGAATATCACCTTTGCGGAGAGACAAAAATGAACGATCATGCAACAGAAATCAAGAAAGGCGAACGTTTCGCGTTTGGAGGGAATTGGGAAAAATTCCTGAACCATCTTGACGACAACCGGATTCTTCTTGCCGAAAAATCCTTGACAAAAGTTGCGGGAAGAGAGGGATTATCTGGTAAACGTTTCCTGGATATTGGCAGCGGTTCCGGTCTTTTCAGTCTGGCTGCGCGCCGCTTGGGGGCAAGCGTGCACTCTTTCGATTACGATCCGAAATCCGTGGCCTGTACTGCTGAGCTTAAGCGCCGTTATTTTCCCGATGACCCCGAATGGATTGTCGAGGAAGGAAGCGTATTGGACAAGGATTATCTTGCGCAACTCAGGACTTTCAACATCGTATATTCCTGGGGCGTATTGCATCATACAGGGGCTTTGTATCAGGCGCTGGAAAACATAATTGTTTGGTTCCGTCCGATTCTATCCCGATGCGCAGCTGGCCTTTGTTTCAGGCAGAGCGTATCCTACGGTCCGTGATCGAATTCCATCAACATGAGGAGTCCAAGCCATGAGTCACAC
>JAISNX010000176.1 GCA_031276015.1 Azoarcus sp. | reverse complement strand
CATTCCTTGCAAGCGAAGTATCGCGGCCTGCCTTGCCGTCACGCACAAACAGGCAATCCCTCGTCAAAAGCGAGGGCCGCAGGCCCGTGGCAATCCAGAAGGCGGTTCAGATTGTATCGACGCGCCAGGAAACTGAAGCGCCGCATGGATTGCCACGGCGCTGCGCGCCTCGCAATGACGAGTGTCATCATCCGAACCGAAAACGTTCTATTCTGAACGCAGTAGCTTGTTGCGACGCAAAAAAGCGCGTTCCAGGGTCAGTGTCGTTTGCGGCGGTGCCAGCAGCGCCTGCGCGATGCTCTCTTGATCGGCAAGCGACAGGTAACAGGCGCGCACAGGGCGGACGGCCTGCCAGGGCCATCCGCCATGCCGCTTGTCCGTTTCGCGGCGGGTCAGGCGCTCTTGTGCGTTTCGACTTGCTGCAAGGGTTCTTCGCTGGTGACGGCCACCGAGCGCGGTTTGCGCCCGAGACGGACGGGGGTTTCCGAGGTGCCGCCGGTGAAGGAGGGTTTTTTCTCCAGCCTGGTTTCGATCATGACGAGACCCGCGTCCTCCGGTGTGCTGACAGACGAGGCAACCGATAGGGTATCGGATTTGGACGCCTCCGGTTCCGCCACAACAGGCGCGACCGGCGTGGTAAAGGCCGGGGCTGGTGCCGGGGGTTGGGCAGGGCTTGGAACCGCTTCGGTAAATGAGTCGGATGCTTTCAGCAAGGGCAAGGGAAGCGGCGCGGTTTCGACGCCTGCGGTTTTTTCTTCCGGCTTTGCGGCAATGGCAGCGGGATCGGTTTCCGGTTCCGGCGCGAAGGGTTTGCCAACGGCAACGGGAAGAACTTCCGGCGAAGCCTGCGGCACGGCGGGCGCGGTGTCGACGGGCGATCCGGCGGCAACGGGCAGGGTTTCTTCGACGGGCGAGACAGGCGCGGTGTCCGCGACATCGGGAAGGTTGGCGTCCGTGGTTTCGCCTTCAGTGCCGCGTCCCCGACGGACTGTCCGACCGCGACGGCGGCGCTTTTCGGCAGTGGCGTCGGTTTCCGCTTCGGCGGGCGCGGCGACGGCGGCGGGTTCCTGCGGCACGACAGCGGGTTTTTCCGTGGCGGCGCGGCGCGGTCTGGTGGCAAGGGCTTCTTCGGGAAGGGCGGCGTCTTCGGCGTTCTTGTCCCGACTGCGACGGCGACGGGGGCCGTTCGCGGCCTTGGCCGTGTCGGTTTCGACGGCGGCACGTTCCGGGGTTTCCGGGCGCTCGGCACGTTCGCCGCGCGCCTTGGGCGGACGCTGCGGTTTGTCTTGCAGGGCGGGCATGTCGCTTTTTTCGGCGCGGGGATTGCCGCGTTCGCTACGTTCGCCGCGCTGGCCACGGCCATTGCGGTTGCCCCGTTCGCCGTTGCGGGGGCGCTCGCGTTCGTGTTGTCCGCGCGTTTCGCGCGCCGCCGATGGGGCGGGGACGGTTTCCGGTTCGTCGTTCTGGCGTTCGCGCTCGCTGCCGATCAGCTCGCCAAGCCAGTTTGTGAGGCGCGAGAGGAGGCCGGTTGCGGGCTGCGCGGGCGCGGAGGGCGGCACCGGCGCGGCGGCTTGCGGTTCGGGGGCGGGCAGCGTGGGGCCGATGCCCTTGATGACGGCTTCTTTGCGCACGACCTTGTCGTTGCCGTTGCGGCTGTTGTTGGTGACGATTTCTTCGCCGGGCTGTTGCACCATCTGGTAGCTGGCAAGGGTGATGTCGTCCTGGTTGAGCTGGTCGTGGCGCAGCCGGGTGATTTCGTGCGCGGGGGTTTCCATGTGCCGGTTGGGCACGATGATGAGCAATATTTTGTGGCGGAATTCGATGCGCGCGATGTCCGTCCGCTTTTCGTTGAGAAGATAGGTGGCGACATCGACCGGCGCTTGCAGATGCACCGCGCCGGTGTTTTCTTTCATGGCTTCTTCTTCGATGATGCGCAGGATGTGCAGGGCGGAGGATTCCGTGCTGCGGATGTGGCCGGTGCCGGTGCAGCGCGGGCAGGTGATGTAGCTGGTTTCGGCCAGCGCGGGGCGCAGGCGCTGCCGGGAGAGTTCGAGCAGGCCGAAGCGGCTGATCTTGCCGGCTTGCACGCGGGCGCGGTCGTAGCGCAGGGCTTCGCGCAGGCGGTTTTCGACTTCGCCACGGTTCTTGGCGGATTCCATGTCGATGAAGTCGATGACGATGAGGCCGCCCAGGTCGCGCAGGCGCAGTTGGCGGGCGATTTCTTCGGCGGCTTCGAGGTTGGTGCGCAGGGCGGTTTCTTCGATGTTGGCCCCTTTGGTGGAGCGGCCCGAGTTGACGTCGACGGCAACCAGTGCTTCGGTGTGGTCGATGACTACGCTGCCGCCGGAGGGGAGGTTGACCTGGCGGGAGTAGGCGGATTCGATCTGGTGTTCGATCTGGAAGCGCGAGAAGAGCGGGACGTCGTCGCTGTAGCGTTTGATGCGGTTGACGTTTTTCGGCATCACGCGGCTCATGAACTGCGCGGCCTGTTCGTAGATGTCGTCGGTGTCGACGAGGATTTCGCCGATGTCGGGCTGGAAGTAGTCGCGGATGGCGCGGATGACGAGGCTGCCTTCCTGGTAGATGAGGAAGGCGCCGCTTTGGTCGCGCGCCGCGCCTTCGATGGCAGTCCAGAGTTGTTCGAGGTAGTCGAGATCCCACTGTAGTTCCGCCGCGCTGCGGCCAATGGCGGCGGTGCGCGCGATGATGCTCATGCCTTGCGGTACCTGGAGCTGATCCATGGCTTCGCGCAGTTCGGTGCGTTCTTCGCCCTCGATGCGGCGGGAGACGCCGCCGCCGTGGGGTTTGTTGGGCATCAGGACGAGGTAGCGCCCGGCCAGCGAGATGTAGGTGGTGAGCGCCGCGCCCTTGCCGCCGCGCTCGTCTTTTTCGACCTGGACGATGAGTTCCTGGCCTTCGCGCAGTGCGCTGCGGGCGTTGGCACGACCACCCGCGCCGGGCTGGAGGTAGACGGAGGAGATTTCCTTGATGGGCAGGAAGCCGGAGCGTTCCGCACCGTAGTCGACGAAGGCGGCTTCGAGACTGGGGTCGACGCGGGTGACGACAGCTTTGTAGATGTTGCTTTTACGTTCTTCCTTGTTGGCCGATTCAATATCGAGATCAATCAGTTTTTGACCGTCTACGATTGCGACGCGGAGTTCTTCGGCCTGCGTCGCGTTGAAAAGCATGCGCTTCATTGTGAGTCATTCTCCCGCGCCAGATGCACACGGGCAGGAACGACCGGCGCGCGCCATCGCGCTGGTACGGGGGTCAAGAGCGGTTGTTTCGGGCTGCTTTCATCCGGTAGCGGTGTTGCCGTGATGGGTTGGCTGGTTGTCTTTCACTTGTCTTGCCCTGGCCGGTGGCGCTGCTGTCAGCGATGCCGGTCTGTACGGGCAGGTGTGTGCTGTGTCCTGCTGATGTGTTGCGCATCGCGCGTTTTGTATCCAGCCGCGAGGGCTGGATGGGTGTGTCGGAAAAGGTGTACTGCGCTACCATCGCCGCCTTTCGGGGGCAGGGTTCGCGCAGGCCGCGGGCCGGGAACTGGTGTGAAGCTCAAGCGTCGTCCGTGATCCGGCACCTTCTGGCGCTGGCACGGCGCCCACAACCGGCTTGCAGCGGGCAGAATTATATTCACGATGATGACGCAAAGCAAAATAAATGCGGTGCGGCGCGAACGGGTCGACGAATCCGCCGCGGGGCAACGTATCGACAATTATTTGATGCGCACGATGAAAGGCGTGCCGAAGAGCCATATCTACCGCATTTTGCGCAGCGGCGAAGTGCGGATCAACGGTTGTCGGGTGCGGCAGACTTATCGTCTTGCCGTCGGGGATGAGTTGCGGATTCCGCCGTTGCGACTGGCCGCGCCCGCCGAACACGTCGTGCCGCCGGGCAGGCCGTTGCCCACGGTGTTCGAGGACGATGCGCTGATGGTGGTGAATAAGCCCGCCGGGCTGGCTGTGCATGGCGGCAGCGGCGTGAGTTACGGTGTGATCGAGCAGTTGCGCGCCGGTCGTCCGGAATCGAGGATGCTCGAACTTGCGCATCGGCTCGACCGCGAGACTTCCGGCTTGCTGATCGTGGCGAAAAAGCGTTCCGCGCTGACCGCGCTGCACGATATGATGCGCGAGGGGCGCGTGGAAAAGCGTTACCTGGCGCTCGTCGCCGGGCAATGGCCGAACGCTGTGCAGCATGTTCGCGCGCCGCTCCATAAATATCTCACCGCCGAGGGCGAACGCCGCGTCAGGGTGTCCGCCGAGGGCAAGCCCGCGCACAGCATCGTGCGGCTGCTTGAACGCTGGCAAGAATTCAGCCTGCTGGAAGTCGAGCTGAAAACCGGGCGCACGCATCAGATTCGGGTGCATCTCGCGCATCTTGGTTTTCCGCTGGCGGGCGACGATAAATACGGCGATTTCGCGCTCAACAAGACGCTCGAAGGCGAGGGGCTGCGGCGGATGTTTCTTCACGCCGCGCGGCTGGTTTTCGCGCATCCGCTCACGGGCGCGCGGCTTGCGCTCGATGCGCCGCCGCCGCCGGAACTCCAGGGCTTCATTGCCCGCCTCGACGCACGGGAACCCGCCGCATGAATACAGGATTCGACCTCATTGTTTTCGACTGGGACGGTACGTTGATGGATTCGACCGCGACCATCGCACGCGCGATCCAGTCCGCCTGCCGCGATCTGGGTTTGCCCGTGCCCCACGATATTCGCGCCCGGCACGTCATCGGACTCGGGCTGTCCGAGGCGCTGCAATACGCCGCGCCCGGGCTGTCTGTGCACGATTACCCGAAAATCGCGGCGCGTTATCGCCACCATTATTTTGCCGGAGTCGAGGAACTGACGCTTTTTCCCGGCGTCGCCGCGCTTCTTGCCGAACTTCGGCGCGAGGGCCGTTTGCTGGCAGTTGCCACGGGGAAAAGCCGCGTCGGCCTCGACCGCGTTCTTGAACAATCCGGGCTTGGCCCGCTTTTCCACGCCACGCGATGCGCCGACGAATGCTTCTCCAAGCCGCATCCGGCGATGCTCGAAGAGTTGATGGCCGAATTGGGTGTCGCGCCCGAGAAAACCCTGATGATCGGCGACACCACGCACGATTTGCAGATGGCGAAGAACGCCGGAACGGCAGGCGTAGGCGTCGGATTCGGTGCGCACCCCCTCGCCGCCCTGCGCGCCGAAACGCCGCTTGCCTGCGTGGAGACGCCGGAAGAACTGGCGGCGTGGTTGAAGGCCAATGCGTGAAAGGGGCGTAGTGGTCAGATGCCTACCATGCGCCCGCCGCGTCGTCGGGCGAAGGGGCTTGCGATCGCGCCGATTCCCGAACTGCCGTGTGCGTGGCATATCGCGCAGGCGAGCGCGTCGGCGGCGTCCGGCTGTGGCGCGGTGGCAAGCACCAGCAGCTTCATGACCATGTGTTGCACCTGCTCCTTGGCCGCCTTGCCATGGCCGACCACGGCCTGCTTGATTTGCAGCGCCGTGTATTCGGCTACCGGCAATTCGCACGATACCGCGCCGCAAATCACGGCACCGCGCGCTTGTCCAAGCAGGAGCGTCGATTGCGGATTGATGTTGACGAATACCTTTTCCACCGCGGCGATGCCGGGCCGGTAAGTGGCGACGACTTCGCGCACGCCGTCGAGAATCGCCTTGAGGCGCTGGGGGAGACCGCTATCGGTTTTATCGTCGGTGCGAATGCAGCCGCTGGCGACGTAGCCCAGGCGGTTGTTCGCCACGTCGATGATGCCGAAGCCGGTGACGCGCAGTCCGGGATCCAGCCCGAGGATGCGGGTGACACCGGGCGGCGGCGGTACCATGACGGCTGGCACGCCCGCGCTCATTCGTCGAATACGGCGGACGTGTAGACCTCCTGCACGTCGTCGATGGCTTCAAGCGCGTCGAGCAGTTTTTGCATGCGCACGGCATCATCGCCGGAGAGTTCGGTTTCGTTTTGCGGCTTCATCGTGACCTCGCCGAATTCGGGCTTGAAACCGGCGGCTTCCAGTGCCTCGCGGACGGCGGTGTATTCCCACGGCCCCGTGATGACTTCGATGGAGCCATCGTCGTTGGCGATCACATCCTCCGCGCCAGCGTCGAGTGCCGCTTCCATCAGGGCGTCCTCGCTCGTGCCGGGTGCGAAAAGCAATTGGCCGCAGTGCTTGAACTGGAAGGCCACACAGCCATCCGTGCCCATATTGCCGCCGTATTTGCTGAAGGCGTGGCGCACGTCGGCCACGGTGCGGGTCTTGTTGTCGGTGAGGCAATCGACCATGACCGCCGCGCCCGCGATGCCATAGCCCTCGTAGCGGGCTTCTTCATAGACCACGCCTTCGAGCTGGCCGGTGCCGCGCTTGATGGCGTTTTCGATGGTCTCCTTGGGGACGGATTCGCCCTTGGCCTTGTCGACCGCCAGCCGTAGCCGCGGATTGGCGGTGACGTCGCCGCTGCCCATTTTGGCAGCGACGGTGATTTCCTTGATGAGCCTGGTGAATATCTTGCCCCGTTTGGCGTCCTGACGCCCCTTGCGGTGCTGGATGTTGGCCCATTTCGAGTGACCAGCCATGTGATGAACCCCCAAAAGCAGCTTGTGCACAAAGGCGGCAAGTATACGAGGATCAACGGAAAGCGGGCACCCTGCAAGCCTGAAGTTTTCCGGCGAAACGGAAACGCCGGACGAGAAAAAGCCGACGACATGCAACATGCGTCGGCTCGATCCCGCCCGGAAACCGGGCGTTGCTTACTTCAGCCCGATCACTTCAGCGAAAGTACCCACTTCACCAGTGTTTTCGCTTCATCAGGTGTTACTTTGTTGGGCGTCATGGGAACCGGCCCCCATACGCCAGAACCGCCGTTGATGACCTTGCCCGCGAGTTTGTCGACCGCGTCGGCCTGTCCGGCGTATTTGGCGGCGACTTCTTTATAGGCGGGGCCGATCAGTTTGCCGTCGATCTTGTGGCAGGCCGTACAGCCCTTGGCCTTGGCAAGATCTTCGGAGGCCAGGGCGGGCATGGACAAGAACCCGGCGGCAATCGTGACAGCAACAAGCATTTTTTTCATTGAAGATTCCTCATGATGATGGTGTTGCACAGGATGAGCGGAGGATATTACGCCAAGAACCGCCGCTTGCCTACCCTCGATAACCCATATTGAAAAAATTTACTGCCACGGCAGGAAAAGCGGGGGTTCATTGTTGCCCGGATGCCTCGCCTCCAGGTTTCGCCAGCCCCGAAATCCGCTCGACGAACCGCCTCAGCATGGTGAGGGCGTGGGGCGCGTCCGCCGCCTCGGCGTGTCGTGCCGCCGGATTGCCCACGGCCCTTTCTTCCTCCAGGAAGGCCGCCATGATTTCGCCGTCGAATTCCGGATGGAACTGCGTGCTCCACACCATCGGCGCATAGCGCAGGATTTGATGAGGGTCGTGCGCCGATCCCGCCAACACCTCCGCGCCTTTCGGCAGGCTCGCCACGGTCTGCGTGTGGAACAGATTCGCCGTGCAGCGTCGGGGCATATCGCCCAGTAACGGTTCCTGCCCGGCGCGCGGGGACAGTGAGATTTCCCGTGTTCCCAGTTCCAGCCCCGCCGGATGATCCTCGACCACGCCGCCCAGTGCGTGCGCGAGGAGCTGATGGCCGTAACACACCCCGAAAACCGGCAGGCCCGCATCCAGCGCATCGCGCAGCCACCCGGCTGCCGCCTCGCTCCACGGCAGGCGGTCCGTGACCATCGCGTCCGACCCCGTCACCAGCACTCCGGCGTAAACCCGGGGTTTTTCGGGGCGCTCGCCCCGCGCCACGTGCACACGCCGCACCAGGTGCCGCGCGGCCAGTTTTTCCAGCCCGCCCGCGCGGACGAACATATGGTCGTAATCGCCGTACCGGCGTTGTATCGCGCGGGGAGCGCTGCCGGTCTGCAAGATCAGGATCGGCCTTTCGGCCAGCGTTTCCCAAGTGTTCATTTCGCGCTGCAAGTGCTCCCGGTAAGATGTTCCATGTCGCCGGAGGAAACGCCGGTCGACGCGACTGTCATTGCAGGCGAAGCGGGGCAATCGCCGCCTGGGTCACGGTACGTCGTCCCTCGCAATGACGGTAATCAGATGTTCCCGAGAAAAATGTCCATTATGGCAAAACATCCGGTAATGTCGGAAAATCTCGCGCATGCGTTTCGTTCGGCCAGCGGTGCGCGTCGCTTCCGGATTGCCCCGGTTCCGGCAGCCGCGCCGAGGGAGGAGAGGAAAGGGCGGCATGGGTATAAGCGCATGTTGACGCGAATCCGGATGAAAAACGCGCCGCACCCTTCGGCGGATGCGTCGGCACGTTGGCGGATAGCGTGTATACGTCAGGAAATTTTCAAATATAAGCAATATATTATAAAAGACATATGTATTGATTTTTGCAGTGTACTCTTGTGGAAATCGTGCTATATTCACGCAAGCCGTCAACGTGTTAACGAAAAGTACGGACGAAAAAAATAATAGCAATCGAATTGAAACCCCGACACAGAGTAGATATAATTTTCAGCATATTTTTATGATTTGGTCGTGCATCCAGATGCAAGCCATCTACTTGGGTTCCACCGCATGCTGTGATACAGCGATAATAATCCGGGGAACCGTTTTGCTTTCCGTCCGGGGGGTAGCATTGTGAGCTTCTTTGGTCAGATTTTTTCCTTCTTCCGCAGGAAATCCCAGCCCTCGGTAATCGAGGAGGAACTGGAAGAGCGCCGCCTGCGTCCGCGTGTCAACCCCAAGGAAGACACGCGCGTCCTCGTGATCGACGATTCCCCGACGATTCTCACGGCGATGAAGCGGTTCCTCGAATCGGCGCACTGTGTGTTCCTGGGCGCGCTCGACGCGAAAATGGGCATGGAAGTCGCCCTCACCCAGAAGCCGGACATGATCTTCCTCGACATCGTCATGCCCGGCATCAACGGCTTCGCGGCCCTGCGCGCCTTGCGCAAGAACGCCCGCACGCGGGACATTCCCATCGTCATGATGAGCGGCAACGAACAGGCCAAGGCGCAGTTCTTCGGCGCGCACATCGGTGCCGACGATTTCATGAAGAAACCGTTCACCCGTTTCGAGGTGTTCGCCCACATTGCCCGCCTGCTCGATGCGAATTGCATTCCACGGCGTCCGCCGCTGGATTTGCCCGACAATGCCCAGATGGCGGAGCCGGAAGCCGCGCCCGTACCACCGCCGCGCAACGCCGGTGTCCAGAGGACGGTCGACGACACGCCCAAGGCCGCGCCCCGGAAGCTTGCCGAAACGCACACGGCGCAGCCGAAGCCCACAGCCGACGTCAAACCCAAGCCCAAACCTCCCGCCGAAGCGGTCGCCGGATTGGCCGAACAGCCCGTTGCCGCGTCCCCCGTCCATCCGCCAGCCCACGCGGCGGCACCCGCCGTTGCGGCACCCCGGACGGAACATGCGCCGGAGGCTGTGCCGACGCTCTCCGCCCAGGTGGTTTCCATCGCGCCGCCTCCCTCGCCGCCGGTCACGGTTCCGTCCGTCTCTCCGGAATTGCTGCGTCGGATCGCACGCTTGGCGCAACTCGCCCAATCCGATCCCGAGGCACTGAAAACGCTGGTCGTCCTCTCGTCGCACTTGTGTGCTCAATTCATCGAGGCACAAGAGAAAACGCCCGTGGATACGACCACCGCGCGCGCGCGGGCAACCGCCACGGCTACCTGAAAGGGACGGGGCGGAAGGCATTTCCTCCCCCCGTTCCCTTGTTTCGAGCCGTTTCGGCGGCGGTTCCGCCAGGGATGAAGCGTGTTGCACATCCAGCATCCGGCGGGCGCGATAAAATGGTCTCCCCACCTCACGATTCCGCCACCCGTGGCGGAATCGTGGCGTTCAGGGTCGTGAAATGGAGAACCTGCATGAAACTCACCAGCAACAGCTTTACCGATGGACAAAAAATTCCCGGCGAATTCGCTTTCGCCGTCCAGGATGCCGTCCACCACGTCAGCCTGGGTAATAACCACAATCCCCACCTCGCTTGGAGCGAGGTTCCCGAAGGCGTAAAAAGTTTTGTCGTGATCTGTCACGATCCGGACGCGCCAGGCAAGGGCGATGACGTCAATCAGGAAGGGCGTAGCGTGCCCGCGAGTCTGGAACGGGTCGTGTTCTTCCATTGGGTGCTGGTGGATTTGCCTGCTCATTTGCGGGAAATCGCGGCGGGCGAGTTCTCGCACGAAGTCACGCCACGCGGCAAACCCGGCCCCGCCGCGCCACACGGCGCACGGCGCGGCATCAACGATTATACCAACTGGTTCGCCAGCGACTATGATATGCGTGGCGACTATTACGGTTACGACGGGCCTTGCCCGCCGTGGAACGATGAAATCCCCCATCGCTACGTGTTCACGCTTTATGCGGTGGATGTGGAGCAGCTTCCGGTCAAGGGGCGCTTCAGCGGTTCGGATGTCCGCGCCGCCCTGGAGGGGCATATCCTGGCCGAAGCCAGCCTGACCGGCATTTACAGCCTGAATCCGGCGGTGGCCTGAAACGGTTCAGGGCAGGCCGGGGGCGAAACGGCGTTCGCGTATCAGGATGAGAACGGCCAGGATCATCAAAGCGCCCGCGAGCGCGGGCGCATCTCCCCAACGTGCGTAAGGCGTGCTGCCCCGGTAGGCGGTGACGCGCGTTTCCAGCACACCGCGCGTGAAGGCGGGCAGCACCGCGGGCACGGAGCCGTCGGGCAGCGCCAGGGCGGTCATGCCGGTGTTGGTGGAGCGCAGCATGGGGCGGCCGCTTTCCATCGCGCGGACGCGGGCGATTTGCAGGTGTTGCGGCTGTGCGTGGGAGTCGCCGTACCAGGCCAGATTCGAGAGATTGAGCATGAGTCCGGCTTGCGGCAGGCTGGAGATCAGTTCGGCACCGAAAATATCCTCGTAGCAGATGTTGACGGCGATATGCCGTCCATGAAGCGTGAAAGGCGGCTGTATCCGTTCGCCCGGAAACTGCTTTGCCATCGGGAGGTTCACCAGGCTGTAGAACCATCCGAAAAGCGGCGGCGAATATTCGCCGAAAGGGACGAGATGGCGTTTGGTGTAGCCTTGGCCGCCGCCCGCGCCCAGGGTGATCGCGCTGTTGTGGTATTGCCCGGCTTCCTGCACGAACACGCCGGTCAGCAAGGTCGCGCCGCGCCGGTCGAGGGGGGCGGTCAGCACATCGAGATAGCCCTTGGGCAGCCAGTCCAGCGTGGGCAAGGCGGTTTCCGGCAGGACGACGATCTCGCCGCGCGCCGCGTGCACGAGATCGGCGTTGATGCGCAGGACTTCGGCAAAGCTCGCCGGGTCCCACTTGAGCGATTGTTCGATGTTGGGCTGCACCAGCGAAACCGCCAGCGGCTCGCCCTCGGGCGCGACCCAGGCATGCCGCGACAGCCCCCACCCCGCCGCGGCAATGAGCACGACCGGCATGGCGAAAAGCAGGGCCGCCTTTTTGCGCGCGCTGGCGGGCACCGCCGCGCAGAATGCCGCGAGCGCGGCGACAAGGGCCGTCAGGCTGCCGACGCCGTACACACCGACCACCGCGAAATACCCCGCCAGCGGACTGGGCGGTGTCTGGGTGTAGCCGATGGCGAGCCACGGAAATCCGGTAAAAAGCGTGCCGCGCAGCCATTCGGCCGACAGCCACGCGGCGGCGAACAGCAGCGCCCGCCGCGCCGCGCCGCCCGCGCGCCAGCGCACGTAGATGGCCCCCGCGATGGCCGGGTAGAGCGCGAGATAGGCGCAGAAAAGGAAGATGGCGAAAGCCGCCAGCAGCGGATGCATGCCGCCATAGCGTTCGAGCGCGATGTAGAGCCACGACACGCCAGCGCCGAATGCCCCGAGTCCCCAGGCGAAGCCGAGTCCGAATCCGGCCCGCGCCGACGATGCCCGCTCCAGCAGCGCCGCCAGTATGGCGAGGCTGACGAAGGCGAGGGGAAACCAGGCCAGGGGCGCGAAAGCCGCCGCCGAGAGCGCACCGGCAAGGATGGCGACGATCATGCGGAAGCCGCTCCGGCTTCCGCCTCCGGCGACGCGGGGAGGCGGTCGACGAGCAGCGTATAGATGCGCCGTCCGTCGGCACGCAACACGCGAAAGCGCAGACTACCCATGGTGATCGCTTCGTCGCGGCGCGGCAGCCGCCCGAGATGGCAAATCAGGAAACCGCCGATGGTATCCGCGTCCTCATCGCTGAACGCGGTGGCGAACGCCTCGTTGAAGTCGCCTATCGTGGTCGTCGCTTTCACCCGGTAGTGCCCGGCGTGGTCGGGCAGAATATCGTCGTCGTCATCGGCATCGTATTCGTCCTCGATTTCACCGACGATCTGTTCGAGCACATCCTCGATCGTCACCAGCCCGGCGACGCCGCCGTATTCATCGACCACGATCGCCATGTGATTGTGGCTCAGGCGAAACTCGCGCAACAGCACGTCGAGCGGTTTCGACTCCGGGATGAACACTGCCGGGCGCAGCGTCGCGCGCAGATTGAATTCGTGCCCGGCAAAATATCGCAGCAGATCCTTGGCGAGCAGGATGCCCACGACGTTGTCCTTGCCGTCGCAGACGACCGGGAAGCGCGAATGCGCGGTCTTGACGGCGAAGGCGGCGATGGTCTCCATGGAATCGTCGATCCGGAGCACGTCCATTTGCGAACGCGGCACCATGATGTCGCGCACCCGCATGTCGGAGATTTGCAGCGCGCCTTCGACGATCGCCAGAATGTCGGCACCGAGCAATTCGCGTTCATGGGCGGCACGCAGGAGGGCGACGAGTTCGCCGCGATCTTCCGGCTCCGGGGTGAGCAGCGCCGACAGGCGTTCCAGCAAGGAGGGCTTGTCGGCGGAGGTAAAACCTGAATCGTTCATGACAATGTACGAGCGCCGCGCCGCTCAGGCATAGGGATCGGCATAACCGAGCGAGCGCAGGATGTCGCGCTCGCGCGTCTCCATCTTCTCGGAATCATCCTTTTCCTTGTGGTCGAAGCCTTGCAGGTGCAGCATGCCATGCACGACGAGATGGGCGAAATGGGCATCCAGCGGCTTGCCCTGCGTGCTGGCCTCGCGCGTCACCACCGGCACGCAAAGCACGAGATCGCCGCGTATCGTCGCATCCTCGCCCGCCTCGTTGTCATAGAAAAACGTCAGCACATTGGTGGCGTAATCCTTGCCGCGATAATTCTTGTTCAGTTCGCGCCCTTCCGTCTCGCCGACCAGGCGCACGGTGGCTTCCACATCGCGCAACAGCGCCGCCTGCGCCCAACGCCGTATCTGGTGCTTCTTGGGCGCATTGAGGCGATCCTCGCCTTCGAGCGCCTTTTGCACGGCAAGGTTCAGCATCGGCGGCGTTCCCGGCAAATCGGCGGTCTCGACCGGGAGCAGATCGTGATGCACATCGACCCGCAGACTGACCACATTACAGGCACCCGGCTGCACATTGATGATCGGCACCGCCGCCTCGTCGCCGGGCACATCGGCCTCGATTTCGAGATCGCTCCAGCCATTTTCCGGGAACGACAACAACAAACGGCGTCCGCCGCCGACGTCGATTTCGAGCCGCTCCGCGCGTACCCGGCTGCCTTTGCCATCGCTGCCCGTCGCGGTGATCCGGGGTTTATTCGTCTGCTTCGTCGTCATGGCCCTTGCCTCCCTCCTTGTTTTGATGAGCCGCCGCTTCCGGCGCGTCGCGTTTCTCGGCATAAGCCTCGACGATACGCGCCACCAAAGGATGGCGTACCACGTCCTCCTTGCCGAATTCGGTAAACGCCAGCCCCCGCACCCGCCCGAGCAAGGCGCGCGCTTCCGCCAGCCCGCTGCGGTTGCCGCGCGGCAGGTCGACCTGGGTCAGATCGCCCGTAACCACCACCTTCGCGCCGAAGCCGATGCGGGTCAGGAACATCTTCATCTGCTCGGGCGTGGTGTTTTGCGCCTCGTCCAGAATGATGAAGGCGTTGTTGAGCGTGCGCCCGCGCATGAAGGCGAGCGGCGCGACCTCGATGGCCCCGCGCTCGAAAAGCTTGCCGACACGGTCGAACCCCATCAGGTCGTAGAGCGCATCGTAGAGGGGCCGCAAATAAGGATCGACCTTCTGCGCCAGATCGCCGGGCAGAAAACCCAGGCGCTCGCCCGCCTCCACCGCCGGGCGGGTCAGGATGATGCGTTCGACCAGATCCCGCTCGAAAGCATCGACGGCGCTTGCCACCGCGAGATACGTCTTGCCCGTGCCCGCCGGGCCGATACCGAAAGTGATGTCGTGCTCCTGGATATTCCGCAGATAGTCGATTTGACGCTGCGTGCGCCCGTGCAGTTCGCTGCGCCGCGTGACCAGCACCGGCGCATCGACGGGCGCTTCGTCCCGGCTGGCGACTTCCACCAGCCCGAGCTGGATGTCCTCGCGCGGCAGATCGCGGTCGGCCTTGGCGTAAAAATGACGCAATGCCACCTCGCCCCGCCGCGCGTTGCGGCCTTGCAGGGTGAAATGCGCGCCCCGGCGGGCAATGGCGATGTCGAAAGCGTTTTCGATCTGGCGCAGATTCTCGTCGAAGGCACCGCACAAACGGGCCAGCCGCGCGTTGTCCGCCGGTTCGAACGACAGTTCCAGAGACATCGCCATCACGGCTCCCTCATCACGGCTTCGCCGACCACGATTTCACCGCGCAGGCTGTGCGGCAGGGCGGCGGTGATCCTGACATCGGCGAACTGGCCCATCAGGCGCTCGCGCGCATGTGCCGGGACGGGGAAATTCACCACCCGGTTATTGCCCGTGCGCCCGTACAGATCGGCATCGTTCTTCTTTGCGACGCCTTCGACCAGGATGCGCTCGATGCCGCCAACCATCGTCCGGCTGATGGCCTGCGCCTGCTCGTCGATGCGTTTTTGCAGCCGCGCCAGCCAGCCGAGCTTGGTTTCCCGCGGCACGGGGTCGTCCATCTCCGCCGCGGGCGTGCCGGGCCGTGCGCTGTAGACAAAACTGAACGCGCCGTCGAAACCGAGATCGTCGATCAACTTCATCGTTTTCTCGAAATCCCCGGCGGTCTCGCCCGGAAACCCGACGATGAAATCCGAACTCAAGGACAAATCGGGCCGCGCCGCGCGCAGCCGCCGCACGATGGATTTGAACTCCAGCACCGTATAACCGCGCTTCATTGCCGCCAGCACCCTGTCCGAACCCGATTGCACGGGCAAGTGCAATTGCGGTGCCAGATTGGGCAGGCGGGCATACGCCTCGATCAACCTCGGCGTCATCTCGCGCGGATGCGAACTCGTAAAGCGGACGCGCCCGATACCGGCAATACCGTGCACGCATTCCAGCAGCAGGGCGAAGTCGCCCGTCTCGCCACAATCCTTTTCCATCTCGCCGCGCCAGGCATTCACGTTCTGCCCGAGCAGCGTCACCTCCCGCACGCCCTGCGCCGCCAGCGCCGCGACCTCCGCGAGCACATCATCGAGCGGGCGCGAAACCTCCTCGCCGCGCGTATAAGGCACCACGCAGAACGTGCAATATTTGGAGCAGCCTTCCATCACCGAAACGAAAGCCGATGCGCCTTCGACACGCGGCTGCGGCAAGGCGTCGAACTTCTCCACCTCGGGAAAGGAAATATCCACCTGGGGCCGCCCGCTCTCCCTGCGCCGCGCGATGAGTTGCGGCAGCCGATGCAAAGTCTGCGGCCCGAACACCACATCCACATAAGGCGCGCGCCGCACGATGGCCTCGCCTTCCTGGCTTGCCACGCAGCCGCCGACACCGATGATGAGACCGGGCCGCTCCGCCTTGATCCGGCACACCCGGCCCAGATCGTGGAATACCCGTTCCTGCGCCTTCTCGCGCACCGAGCAGGTATTGAACAAAATAATGTCCGCTTCCTCGGGTTTATCGGTGAGCGCCAAAGGCTCTTGTGCACCGAGCACGCACGCCATCTTGTCGGAGTCGTACTCGTTCATCTGGCACCCGAAGGTGCGAATATACAGTTTCTTCATGCCATCCCAAACAAGCGCCCGCGCACGAAAAACGCCATGCGGACGAATCCGCATAGAGTACTACAGCTTTTCCGCCGTGGTTTTCGGAATTATCCGCGACTGTCGCAAATGAATTGTGACAGTCGTTTTTCATGCCGTCAGCCTGTACGGATAATCGGGGCCGCCGGTTTCGAATCCGGCGGCGGTTCGCGTCTTATTTTTCGGAGGGATGCGGAGACGGTGTCGTGTCGGCGAAAAAGAGCGCGGAAGCCAGCGGCGGGAACAAGGGGCCGTCATCCTCCTCGACGGGCGATGGCAGATGGGCGCGCATCCAGTCGGCAACGATGTCCGCGCAGGCGGCGAGCATGACCGCATTCATTTGTTCGGGATCGCCGCCGCTGCCTGTCCGCCACTCGCGCACCGCCGTAATCAGATCGAAGGCTTGGCGCAGGATTTCCGTGCGCGGATCGTCTTCGCCGATGATGAAACACGTCGGCGTTTTCAGGCTGCGCAAGGGTGCCGCGCCCGCCAGATCGGGACGGCCCGCGAAAATACCCAAGGCGGCAATGCGTTCGGGCAGGCGGGCGGCGGCGCGGATGGCCGCGGCGGCGGCGGTGTGGGAAGCCAGCACCCCGAGCGGCAATACGGCCAGCCGGGGCTGATAGCGAACCCATTCGAGCACGGCCAGCGCGCGCTCGCTCAACTCAGCGATGTTGTAATGGGTATCGGTGTCGTCCCATTCCTCGCGGGTCAGCAGATTGAGCGCCAGCGTGGCGTAACCCGCTTTTTGCAGCGCGAGGGCCATGGGCGTTTCCAGCTTGTGGCCGTGGTGAGGGAGGGCGCAGGTTTGCAGTATCAGGATCAATCCGCGCACGTTGGGAGCATGGGCCATGCGGGCGATCAGCCACGCATCGCGCGCGGGAATGCTGAGCTTGGTATGACGCAGTTTCACTTGCGATGGATGTCGAATTGCGCTGTCGGAGGGCGGAAAACCGGAGGTATCGAGCGTGGCGGAAAGGTATCCGCGATCCGGTCGCGGAGATTATAGGCTTCCCGGACGGTACCGCCGGGCATTCGCGCACGGGCAGACGTTTGGATTGCAGGGGGTGTTCACTTATGGAAACGCCGGACTCCTCCGCCGGACATCATTCCCCTCCCAAGGCCACGACCGGATCGCGCCGCGCGGCGGTACGGGCGGGCATGTAGTGCTGGATGTCGCGTTGCCGCGCACCGACCGCCATGCGGATGCCGATCTCCCGCGTGCGATCCTTCACCGCCATCAGCATGATGTATCCATTCGGCGTCGGCCAGCCCCAGATGCGGCGGCTGGCGGTTTCATAGGGAAAGACCACCATCCGGCCATCGTCCTCCTCGCGGGTCTGCGCCAGCTCGCCGATGACGAGGAAAGGAACGCTGTCGAGCAATCCGGTTGTTTAGATGAAAAACGAATCAACACGGATTGAACAGTGCTATCTACTGGAGATGCGAAATCGCATTGCAAAAAACCTGTGCCGACACTTTGGCCGACACAGGTTTGGGGGAAGGTTGTTACCCGTTATTTTTGCGGGTCGTAGAGTTTCTCCTTGATGAAGAGCGCGGGCAGCAGTCCGCAGAGGAAATACGCGCCGCCCATGACCAGGAATCCGGTGCCGATGGAGCCGCGGTCGGCCAGAAAGCCGATGGAAAACGGTGCGGCGGCGGCAACGACACGCCCTACGTTGTAGGCACCGCCAACGGCTGTGCCGCGAATCCGGGTCTCGAAGCTCTCGGTCATGTAGGTGGCGTTGACGCCGTAAGGAATACCGTAAACAAAGCCGAAGGCTGTCATCAGGAAGATGATGTTTTCCGGCGTGTGGTAGAGGACGATCAGCGGCAGGAACACGGCAGCGCCAATGGCTCCGAACGCATAGACAGGACGCCGCCCGATACGGTCGGCAACCCATCCGGCAATGATCTTGCCGAGAATCATGGCGGTATAGGTGCCAACCATGTAATCGGTCATCTTTTTGAATTCCATCCCCATCTCTTTTTCGAGATAGGACGGCATCCAGTTGCCGACGCCGTAATAGCCGAATTGCAGGAAGCCTGCCGTCAGGCACCACAGGATGAACATGGTACGGATGCTCGGGTCGCCGAAAATGGTGCGATAGGCGTTTTCCGCTTTTTTGGCTGCCTGGTCGGCAACGTTTTCCGCTTTTTGCAGCAGACGCCGGGCATTGGCTTCCACCCACGAACGCGGTTCCGGCACCATCCAGTGCATCAGGAGCGTGAGTACCACCGGAATCAGCGCCACATAGAATAGCCAGCGCCAGCCGTAGTCCGGATGCGGAATAATCATGCCCGCCAGGATGGTGGCCAGGAGATAACCCACCGACCAGCCCGCCTGCAAGGTGCCCAATACCGTGGTGCGGTATTTGGTGGGCACGTATTCCGCCATCAGCGTGTTGCAGGTCACGTAGGCCGCCCCCAGTCCCAATGCGGCAATGAAGCGGAAAAACGCGAATTGCCAGTAGTTCTGGGTAGCACCCAGGACGGCAGTGCCGATCGAGAAAATGGCGACGCACCAGATCACGGTCTTGACCCGCCCGAAGCGATCCGCGGCCCAACCGCCATAAATGCCGCCAATGGCCATGCCGATCATGGTAATGGTGCCCAATGAACCGGCCTCGGTCTGGGTAAGCTGGAATTCTTTTTTCAGCTCCGCCAGGCTGTAGGCCAGAAACATGAGGTCGGCACCATCCATCATCAGTACCAGAAAGCCAAAGATAAAGACCGCAACCCAGATCCTTTCCTTGGGTAAAACAGAAGCAGAAGTTTCCACGTTCATACAGGTGTTCCTTGTTCGGGCCGAAACCCTTTCTTGTTTCGGCCTTGTGAAAGTATGTAGGCGTCAGTGGGCAGGACTTCAGCCCTGCGCTTCCCGGATCATGTTGCGCGCAATGACCAGTTGCTGGATTTGCGAGGTGCCTTCAAAGATGCGGAACAGGCGCACGTCACGATAGAAACGCTCGATTGCGTATTCGGATACGTAGCCCGCACCGCCAAAGATCTGGACGGCACGATCGGCGACGCGCCCGCACATTTCGGAAGCGAAAAGTTTGCAGCAAGAGGCTTCGGTCGAAACGTTTTCCTTGTTGTCGCGGCGGCGCGCGGCGTCGAGAATCATCGAGCGGGCAGCATAGATGTCGGCACGGCTGTCGGCCAGCATGGCCTGGATAAGCTGGAATTCGGCGATGGGCTTGCCGAATTGCTTGCGTTCGATGGCGTAATTCAGGGCATCGTTCAGCATCCGCTCGGACGCGCCGACGCAAATGGCCGACATGTGCAGGCGGCCTTTGTCCAGCACTTTCATGGCCGTCTTGAAGCCGATGCCTTCCCGCCCGCCGATCAGGTTGGCCACCGGTACGCGGCAGTTTTCGAGGATGACGTCGGAAGTGTGCGCGCCTTTTTGCCCCATTTTTTTGTCGCGTTTCCCCAAGGACAATCCCGGTGTGTCCTTTTCGACGATGAACGCGGAGATGCCGCCCGCGCCTTTGATCTCCGGATTGGTACGCGCCATGACGGTGAAAATGCCCGCTTCCGGCGCGTTGGTGATGAAGCGTTTGGTGCCGTCGATCACGTAGAAGTCGCCTTCGCGCCGGGCGGTGGTGCGCACGGCCGCCGCGTCCGATCCGGCATCCGGCTCGGTGAGCGCGAACGAGGCGATCAGTTCGCCGGAAGCCAGGCGAGGCAGGTATTTCTGCTTTTGTTCTTCCGTGCCGTCGACGATCAGCCCTTGCGAACCGATGCCGTTGTTGGTGCCGATCAGGGAGCGGAATGCGGGCGAGGTTTTGGCAATCTCGAAGGCGACCAGGACTTCTTCTTCCATCGTCAAGCCCAGGCCGCCGTATTCTTCCGGCGTGGAAAGACCGAACAGGCCGAGTTCGCGCATTTCGGCGACGATGTCCGCAGGGATTTCATCGGTTTCGGCGATGATCTCCTCGGCGGGAACCAGGCGTTCCTTGACGAAACGGGCGACGGTGTCGATAAGCAGGTTAAGTGTTTCCTGATCGCGGATCATGGTTTAACTCCAGTTTTCAAATGCGGCCAACGCCGCTGATGTGTTGAACAAGACTCACCAGACGAGGCCCGATGTCGTTTTCGAGCTTGTCACGAGTCAACAAAAATGCGGCACCGCCGCAACTCAAGGCCATCAGGCGATCGTCGACGTCCACAAACGGCACGGCAACCGCACTGACATCCCGCTCCCATTCGCTGATTGATATGCAAAAACCCCGTTCGGCGTAATCGCGCAATCCCTGCTCGATGCCCGCGCGAAGCTGCGCCCAGTCCCGTTCGTGGTGCAGGCTCAGGCGATTCATCAGGAAATCCCGTTCTGATTCCGGCAGCCCCGCCAGATAGGCGCGTCCAATGGCCGTCAGGGCCAGGGGCAGACGCGAGCCAACGCCGCGCCGCGTGCCGATCGGGGCTGTGCTGCGCACCGTTTCGACATAAACCATGCTCAAGCGGTCGCACACGCCGATGGAAACCGAGGCTTGCGAGTATTCGGCCAGTTCCTGCATCGCGGGACGGGCAATCCGGCGAATGTCGATGTTGGAAAGCATGGCGTAACCCAGCGACAAGACGCCGGGGCCGAGGCTGTATTTGCCCAGGGAAGGCGACAGGTTGAGATAGCCCAGTTTGACCAGCGTCCCCGCCAGCCTGGAGGTGGAAGGCTTAGGGATGCCCGTGCGCCGGGAGAGTTCCGTCACGCCGAGATAACGTTCCCCCGGACTGAAACAACGCAGTAGCTCCAGCCCCCTGGCCAGCGCCATGACGAACAGGCGATCCTTGGTCACGGCGTCCTGACCGAATTGCTGTATGTCGTTATCCGTATAGTTATGCGCCATGAAATACGTTTTCCATTTATCGGCCCACCCCCCGAACAATCCCGATCCGCATACCCAGCACGCGGGTGGCGGAAACAGGCCCGCGCATGACCGGGCCAGTTGCGAGCCGGGTCGTACAGTCATCGGCGCTGTTCGGGAACCTGACCATGAAGCCCTCAGCGTGCCCCGATTTCGCGGCAGGCGCATCCTGTCATGACAGTCTGATGCCGTCAACGAAAATTAAATTAATGTTTCGCATAGCGGAACATTTGGGCGACGATCCCTCCCCGCGGCGAGCGGCGATAAACGCCGCTGGGATAGGCACGCATGGCGGAAAGCGCAGGGAACGCGCGGGCATGGCGGGTTTTTCGAGCTTGGACATCCGGTTTATCGTCCCTTTTGTAACAGTTATAAGACCTATATCTTTACAAATGATAAAGCTTTCATTAAGGTTTGTGGCCTGTGTAAGTTACGAACCTCTATTTCGCTAGGCGGAACACCAATCATGGATGAAGTCATTCTTACCGGCCCCGAAGCGGGCGTTGCCACCCTCCGCGTCCATCGTCCCGATGCACGGAACGCGCTCAACCAGAATGTCCGGCGTCTTTTGGCGGCGCATTTCACCGCCTTGGGCGAGGATGAGGAGACGCGCTGCATCGTGCTGACGGGCGGCGAGCAGTTTTTCGTCGCGGGCGCGGATTTGCGCGATCTTGCCGAGTGCTCGGCCATCGACATGCATCTGCGCAACGTGCATCTTTTGTGGAAGGCGATCGCGGATTGCCCCAAGCCGGTAATCGCGGCGGTCAACGGCTACGCCCTGGGGGGCGGTTGCGAACTGGCCATGCATGCGGACATCATCGTCGCGGGCGAGAACGCTTCTTTCGGACAGCCGGAGATTCGCGTCGGCATCATGCCCGGCGCGGGCGGCACGCAACGCCTGACGCGCGCGGTCGGAAAGTTCCAGGCCATGAAGATGCTGCTCACCGGGCTGCCGGTTTCCGGCAAGGAAGCGTTTGCGATGGGCCTGGTCAGCGAAGTCGTCGAAGACGCCAAGGTGCAGGAGCGCGCCGCGGAGCTGGCCAAGATCATCGCCAAGATGCCGCCGCTTGCCGCAAGGCAGATCAAGGAGGTGCTGCTTGCCGGGCAAAACGCATCGCTGGATGCGGCCTTGATGCTGGAAAGAAAGGCTTTCCACCTGCTCTTCGGCAGTCACGATCAACAAGAGGGAATGCGCGCTTTCCTTGAAAAGCGCAAGCCCGTTTATACAGGACGTTAAACCCATGAATTCGACTTCCACCAACGCGCCGCTCGGCATCATCGGTGTCGGGCTGATGGGGCGCGGCATTGCCCAGATCGCCATCCAGGGCGGTATTCCGGTCGTGATGTACGACAGCCGCCCCGAGGGCGGCGAGGAAGCGCGCAAGGCAATCGTCGCCACGCTGCAAAAACTCTCCGAAAAAGGCAAGATCAGCGCGGAAGACGTGGAAAAGGCAGCTTCCCGCCTGACGGTCGCCGGATCGCTGGCGGACTTGTCGCCATGTGCCACCGTCATCGAAGCCATCGTCGAGAACCTCGATGTCAAGCGCGAGCTTTTCGTGGCGCTCGAAGCCGTCGTCGGCCCGGAATGCGTGCTGGCGACGAATACCTCCTCGCTGTCCGTGACCGCGATTGCCGCCGCGTGCAAGCGACCGGAGCGCGTCGCCGGTTTCCATTTCTTCAGCCCCGTGCCGCTGATGAAAATCGTCGAGGTGATCTCCGGCCCGCTCACCGATCCTGCCATTGCCGACAAGTTGATCGCCATGGCAAGGCAGATGGGGCATACGCCGGTCAAGGCGAGCGATACGCCGGGCTTCATCGTCAATCACGCGGGGCGCGGCTATCTGACCGAGTCGCTGCGCATTCTCGGCGAAAGTATCGCGGCCTATCCCGAAATCGACCGCATCCTGCGACAGGCGGCGGGTTTCCGCATGGGGCCGTTCGAGCTTCTCGACCTCACCGGGCTGGATGTTTCGCAGCCGGTCATGGAATCCATTTACAACCAGTATTATCAGGAGCCGCGTTTCCGCCCCTCGCCCATCGCGCGGCAGCGCCTGGCGGCGGGGCTTTTGGGCCGCAAGAGCCAGCGCGGCTTCTATCGTTACGAAGACGGCAAGAAACAGGAACCCGCCGAAGCCGCCGTGCCGCCCAGGGCCGACAGGCCAGTATGGATCGGCCAAGAAGATGCCGCGGCTTTCCCGGCGGTCGTCGCCCTGCTCGACCGGCTCGGCGCGCCACGCGACAAGGGCGAGCGCCCCGGCGAAGATTCGCTCTGCCTGGTCTTGCCGGTCGGGCGGGATGCCACCACGGCGGCGGTCGCCGACAGGCTCGACCCCAAACGCACCCTCGGGCTGGATCCGCTTTTCCTGGACGGGCGGCGCACCCTGATGACGACGCCGATAACCGATCCCGCCGCGCGCGACGCAGCCCATGCGCTCCTGGCCGCGGACGGTGGCGCGGTATCCGTGATTCACGACAGCCCCGGTTTCATCTGCCAGCGCGTCGTGGCGACCATCGTCAACATCGGTTGCGACATCGCGCAGCAAGGCATCGCCAACCCGCAGGACATCGACCGGGCCGTCACGCTCGGCCTGGGTTACCCGAAAGGGCCGCTGGCAATGGGCGACGCATTGGGTGCGGCAACCGTGCTCAATATCCTGGATCGGCTCCACGAGTTCTACCGCGACCCGCGCTACCGTCCAAGCCCGTGGCTGAAACGCCGCGCGCTGCTGGGCGTCTCCCTGCTCACGCCGGATTGTTGAGTCGCTTTCCCCTCTTATTTGAAACCAAGGACACCACAATGCTAGACGCCTATATCTATTCCGGTTTGAGAACCCCTTTTGGCCGCCAGGCTGGCGGCCTCGCGCCGGTACGCCCGGACGACCTCGCTGCTGCCGTGATCCGGAAGATCATCGCCGACGGCCCCTTCAGCGCCGAGCAAGTCGAGGACGTCGTCCTGGGCTGCGCCTGCCAGGCCGGCGAAGACAGCCGCAATATCGCCCGCCACGCGGCATTGCTCTCCGGCCTGCCCGCGACGACGCCGGGCCAGACAGTCAACCGCCTGTGTTCCAGCGGTCTGGCCGCGGTGCTGGATGCCGCCCGCGCCATCACCTGCAAGGAAGGCGATCTCTACATCGCGGGCGGAGTCGAGAGCATGAGCCGCGCGCCCTTCGTGGTCGGCAAGAGCGAAAGCGCCTATGGCCGCGAATTCAAGGTCTTCGACTCGGCAATCGGTGCGCGCTTTCCGAACCCGAAAATCATCCGGCAATACGGCGGCGACACCATGCCGGAGACCGCCGACAACGTTGCCAAGGATCTGGGATTGTCGCGCGAGGACAGCGACATCTTCGCCGCCGCCTCGCAGGCCAAATTCGCTGCCGCGCAAAAAAGCGGCTTTTTTGAAGGCGAAATCCTGCCGGTGGAAGTGCCGACCGGCAAAAAAACACCGCCCAGAACCGTGAGCGTCGACGAACACCCGCGCCCGGAAAGCAACCTGGAATCCCTGGCCAAGCTGAGACCGCTCTTTGAAGGCGGCGTGGTGACGGCGGGCAACGCCTCCGGCGTCAATGACGGCGCGGTAGCCATGCTGATCGGCAGCCTGGCCGCTGGCGAAAAAGCCGGTGCCAAACCCGCCGCCCGCATCCTTGCGGGCGCGGCCTGCGGGGTCGAACCGCGTGTCATGGGCATCGGGCCGGCCTACGCCATTCCGAAAGCGCTGGCGCGCGCCGGGCTGACGCTCGGCGACATGGACATCATCGAAATCAACGAAGCCTTCGCCTCGCAAGTGCTCGGCTGCCTCAAGCTGCTCGACGTCGCCTTTGACGATGCGCGCGTCAATCCCAACGGCGGCGCGATCGCGGTCGGGCATCCGCTGGGCGCGTCCGGCGCGCGGCTGGCCCTGACCGCCGTGCGCGAACTCGAACGCCGTGGCGGACGCTACGCCGTGTTGAGCCTGTGTATCGGCGTCGGCCAGGGATTGGCCGTCGTGATCGAGCGTATCTGACCCTACCTTTCCAGGAAGATAAAAAAGATCATGCCTGCACTTTCCAATATCCGTGTGCTCGACCTCTCGCGGGTGCTTGCCGGCCCTTGGGCAACCCAGATCCTTGCCGACCTCGGCGCGGAAGTCATCAAAATCGAACGTCCGGGCAGCGGTGACGACACACGGGGTTGGGGGCCGCCGTACCTGAAGGACACGGAAGGCCGCGACACCAAGGAAGCCGCCTACTTCCTTGCCGCCAACCGCAACAAAAAATCGGTGACGGTCAACGTCTCCAAGCCGGAAGGGCAAGAAATCATCCGCCAGCTTGCCGCACAAAGCGATGTATTCATCGAAAACTACAAAGTCGGCGACATGGCGCGCTACCACCTGTCCTACGACGACCTGAAAAAGATCAACCCGGGGCTGATCTACTGCTCCATCACGGGCTTTGGGCAGAACGGCCCGCTCGCCAACCTGGCGGGCTATGATTTCATCATCCAGGGCATGGGTGGACTGATGAGCATCACCGGCGAGCGCGACGACCTTCCCGGCGGCGGGCCGCAAAAACTCGGCGTCGCCTTTGCCGACCTGATGACCGGCGTCTACGCGACCATCGCCATTCTCGCGGCCATTGCCCACCGCAACACCTCCGGCGAGGGCCAATACATCGACATGGCACTCCTGGACGTGCAGGTAGCGACGATGGCGAACATGAACATGAACTACCTGACTTCCGGCAAAATCCCGAAGCGCCAGGGCAACGCCCATGCCAACATCGTTCCCTACCAAGTATTCCGCTGCAAGGACGGCTACATGGTGCTTGCCGTCGGCAACGATGGCCAGTTCGTCAAATTCTGCGAAATCGTCGGTCATCCGGAACTGGCGCGGGACGAGCGGTTCGTGAAAAATGCCGATCGCGTGCGAAACCGCGAAACGCTGATCCCGATCCTGCAAGACATCCTGATCGAGCGCAACGTCGGGGAATGGGTGGGGCCGCTGGAATCCTCCGGCGTACCGGCGGGGCCGATCAACAACATCGCGCAGACTTTCGAGCACCCGCAAGTCAAGTACCGCAAGATGAAAATCGACATGCCGCACCCCTTGTCGGGCACCGTGCCGCTGGTCGCCAACCCGATCCGCTTTTCAAAAACGCCGATTTCCTACCGTAGCGCGCCGCCCATGCTCGGGCAGCACACACAGGAAGTGCTCTCGACACTGGCCAATATGTCCGACGCGGACATCGAGGCACTATCGACCAAGGGCGTGATCTGACGAGATGAACCCTTCAACAGATCTTTCCTGACGGAAAGATGAACGAATATGGTGGGCTACTGCGGGAAGAGATGTTATATTTTGGTACATTTTGGTATTGCACAAGAGGATTCTTGAATGAACCGAAATACATCCGTATCCCTCGGACAGCACTTCGCCAGTTTCATTGATGCCCAAGTGCAAAGTGGGCGCTATGGCACGGCAAGTGACGTGGTTAGAGCAGGATTGAGATTGTTGGAGGAACATGAAGCCAAGGTAAAGTCTCTGCAAGAGGCACTGGACGCTGGCCGTCAATCCGGAGAACCGCGCCCGTTCGACAACGAAGCGTTCTTGAAACGAATGCATACGCAACATGGGTAAGCCATACAGATTGACCCCTCTGGCAGAGGCTGACCTTGAGGAAATCTGGCTCTACACGCTCAAGAACTGGTCGGTGAAACAGGCGGATACCTACCACAACAGCCTTGTTGTCGCATTTGATGAACTGGCAGCGGGCACAAAGCATGGCCGCCCTGCCGAGGTGCTACCGGACTTTCAAAAGTACCTGTGCGGCTCGCATGTGATCTATTTTCTGGACTACCCGGATCACTTGGACGTTATCCGCGTTCTGCACCAACGACAGGACGCCGAACGACACCTGTAGGGGTAGCCCCAAGCATGACGGGGCTACCCTCAGCCGACCTGATAATTCGGCGCTTCCTTGGTGATCTGCACATCGTGGACATGCGACTCGCGCATCCCCGCCGAACTGATTTCGACGAATTGCGCGCGCGCATGCATCGCGGCGATATTCTCGCAACCGAGATAGCCCATCGAAGAACGCAGCCCGCCGATCAACTGGTGAATGACCGCCGCCACCGGGCCTTTATAGGGCACGCGGCCCTCGATGCCCTCGGGCACCAGCTTGTCGATATTCGAGGAACTGTCCTGGAAATAGCGGTCGGCGGAGCCTTTTTCCATCGCGCCGAGCGACCCCATGCCGCGATACGCCTTATAGGCGCGGCCCTGGAACAGCACCGTCTCACCCGGCGCTTCCTCGGCCCCGGCGAACAGGCCGCCAAGCATCACACAATCGGCCCCGGCGGCGATAGCCTTGGCGATGTCGCCGGAAAAGCGGATGCCGCCATCGGCGATCATCGGCACGCCGCTGCCCGCCAGCGCGCGGGCCACGAGGTCGATAGCGGTAATCTGCGGCACGCCGACCCCCGCCACGATGCGGGTCGTGCAGATCGACCCCGGCCCGATGCCCACCTTCACGCCATCGGCCCCCGCCTCGACCAAAGCCCGTGCGGCTTCGCCCGTGGCGATATTGCCGCCCACGACCTCGATTTTCGGAAAATGCTTCTTCACCCATCGCACGCGGTCGAGCACGCCTTGCGAATGACCGTGGGCGGTGTCGACCACGACCATATCGACGCCCGCATCGGCCAAGCGCTCGACCCGCTCCTCCGTGCCCGCGCCGACGCCGAGCGCCGCCGCAACACGCAGCCGCCCCTGCTCGTCCTTGGCCGCGGACGGATGTTCGGTGGCCTTCATCATATCCTTCACCGTGATGAGACCGGAAAGCTCGCCCGCGTCGTTGAGCACCAGCACGCGCTCCAGGCGGTGCTGGCGCAGCAGTTCGCGGGCTTCGTCGAGGCTCGCGCCCTCGGGCACCGTAACCAGGCGCTCCTGCGGCGTCATGATCTCGCGGACGGACTGATCCAGCCGCGTCTCGAAACGGGTATCGCGGTTCGTGACGATGCCGACGACCTTGCGGCCCTCCACCACAGGCACCCCGGAAAAATGATGCCGCCGCTGGAGCGCGATCACATCGCCCACCGTCATCGTGGGCGGAATCGTCACCGGATCCTTCAACACGCCGGACTCGTGCCGCTTCACCTTGTGCACCTCGGCGGCCTGCTCGGCGGAGGAAAGATTCTTGTGCACCACGCCGATGCCGCCTTCCTGCGCGAGCGCGATGGCAAGCCGCGCCTCGGTGACGGTATCCATCGCCGCCGATACCAGGGGAATATTGAGGCGGATATTGCGGGTAATTTGGGTGCCCAGACCCACGTCGCGCGGCAACACCGTCGAATGGGCGGGGACGAGTAGAACGTCATCGAAGGTCAGCGCCTTCTGGATCACACGCATGACTTTTTTCCTGTCGGCCAAACCGGCATTATACAAAGCCGGTCGCGGGCCGCGTAAGCTTGTGCGGCGGGAGAAACGCGGCACCAGTGCGCGCCGCCTTGCGCAGTCCTCTCTCCCGCTCCAGCAGGGGAACGAAAATGAAACCTTCCGTCCGGTTCGCCATGTTCGTGCTGGCCTTGGCCCTCGGGCAGTCCGCGAGCGCCGAGATATACCAATGGAAAGACAAGGACGGACGTGCGCATTTCTCGGACATGCCGCCGCCGCAAGACGCGGTGGAAGCCCGAACCCTGGAAACGCCCGCCCTGCCCCGCCCCATGGCGGCGGATGAACAGGAAAGCACGGTGGAAGAAGGCAGCGACAAACCCGCCGCGCCCGCGAGCGCCATCCCTGCCGCCGCGCCTGCCAAAAGCCTTGCCGAACGCGAACTGGAATTCCGCCAACGCCGCGCCGCCGCCGCTGAATCCCGCGCCAAGGCCGATGAAGAAGCCGCCAGGGCCGCGCGGCGCGCGCAAGATTGCGAGCGCGCCCGCGCCCAGCATGCCGTGCTCGCCAGCGGCCAGCGCGTGGCCCGCCCTACCGGCGACGGTGGCCGGGCCTTCCTCGACGACGCCGAGCGGGAAGCCGAAACAGCCCGCATCCAGGAATCGATCGACAGACTTTGCACCGGGCAATAGGGGGCTTCGGATTCAAAGGTCACGGCGAAGGGCAAAGTTTTTCTTGTCCGCGCCGACTGGAGCGTTTTTGGTTCAGATGCCGACACAATCCGAAGCCGGAATATTTTTGTCATTCCTCGCAAGCGAAGTATCGTGGCCTGCCTTGCCGTCACGCACAGACAGGCAAGCCCTCGTCAAAAGCGAGGGCCGCAGGCCCGTGGCAATCCAGAAGGCGGT
>JAISNX010000170.1 GCA_031276015.1 Azoarcus sp. | reverse complement strand
GGTTTCAATAATCCCGAAGACGTCAAAGCGGTGCAGCAACTCCTGCAAGACAAGGGGTTCTATAAATACGACGTCGACAAACGATGCGGCATGCTGACCATCCAGGCGATCAAGAAATTCCAGGAGGCGTATGTCATACAGACCCCGGATGGGCTGATCAGTCCGGGCAGGAATACATGGAAGAAATTGGCCGACCCGAATCCGAATCCGATTCGGCGCACCGGCCCACGGGCCAACCCGTCAGATCTGAGATTGGTGCCGGTAGCACCAGCAGCCGGTACTACGAGAACGCTGCCTGCGGGTATTCGCTGGCCGTTGGAACGGAACATCATCCGAAGAGGTGCGGAAAGCAACACTTATGGCAATGTGCGGTCTGGTGGGGTACACCAAGGGTGGGACTTTCAGGCCGATACCGGTACGCCGTGTTATGCGATAGGGGACGGGAAAGTAGTGTACGTTGTAAAAAACCTGTCAGACGACTACATTCCCCGTAGCTTTGGCAACATCGTTGTAATTGAATTGAACCCTAGCCCTTTGTCTGCTTACCCCAAACTGTATGCAGCGTATGCTCATTTAAAAAGTGGAAGCATTCCTGTAAACGCGGGAGATTCAGTCAGTGCCGGACAAGTGATAGGTCAGGCTGGCGTATCTGGTAATTGCAAATATATGAATGCATGGAGAATAAATGGAGTTCCCCGAGAAGATCAGCACTTGCATTTTGAAATCCGCACGAGGCAGCCTCCAGGAAATCAATTGGATGGTCGCATTTCTCCCATGGAGATATTTGGAGTACCTCCGAAGCATAGCCCGGTAATTTCTCCGCTCGAAGGCACGGCCTAATAGATTTCTCCGCTCAACGATGGGCCTGTTTCGATGGATTCATGCCCCCATAGGAACATGCCCTTTGTCATAGTTATAACGCTATCGAGATAGATAGCACATACAGGAAATCATCATGAAATTGGCTTTGATCGTTACCGTGCTTCTCCTGCTTGGGAACCCGGCCATAGCAGATGGCATTGACGCAAGAGGAAAGGAGATCAAAGGGTATGTTGCCACGAGCGGTCGCCATGTTGTCATGTTCGGACTGTCCGGCAGTCTGGCGGCGGCGACATATGGTTATATGAACGAGAAGCCGGAAGAAAAGGCAGGAAGTTGTAGCGGAACGATTAAACAGTTCCCCGGCGTTTTATGCGCAAAGAAAGAGCGGGGGGCGTTTGAGTGCCTTATCAGAGTGGATCTGGAAAAAGGAGTGCTTGATGGCAATGTTGACGAATTGTGCGAACATCATGGCGCTATCACTCGAAAGGCACCGATAGAGGCGACAAGCATATATGTCGGTGAAGAAGGGATGGCTTTTGATCTTATCGGGAATAGTGCCAAAACTATATATAACCAAATGCCTATGAAACCAATATATGAAAAGATTCCTACGGTAGGGTGGTGTTTAGGCGGTGGCTCCCTAAAATGGTTTGAAGGGCTGGAGTGCGTGAAAGCCAAAAATCGGTATTTATGTTATGTGCGTATAAGCTCGTTAACCAAAAAGATGGAATTTATAGGTGATGCCTGCCCCGAGGAGTGAATAGTCTATTGTGCCATGGCGTTACTGCAAATCACCAAATGAGCTAACAACTTCTTCGCTCTATTAAACACATAGGAGACCGAACATGAAACCAAGCTTGATAGTTTTTTTGAAAGGAGATTGGCCATGAAAAACATCAACACAACAAAAATATTTTGCGTGTTTTTCCTTTGTTTCATGGCCTCCAATGTTTCGGCGGAGGATTGTGCCATCCTGGAAAAACAGGTGGACATGAACTGCTGTTATATGTCTGAATATACGGCTCTAGACAATCGGGGTAGATAGCAAATGCAGGAAATCACCATGAAATTGACTTTAATCGTTGCCCTGCTTCTCCTGCTTGTGAATCCGGCCATGGCAGATGGCATTGACGCAAGAGGAAAGGAGATCAAGGGGTATGTTGCCACGAGCGGTCGCCATGTTGTCATGTTCGGACTGTCCGGCAGTCTGGCTGAGGCTGCATATGGTTATATGAACGAGAAGCCTGAAGAAAAGGCAGGAAATTGTAGCGGAACGATTAAACAGTTCCCCGGGGTCTTATGTGCAAAGAAAGGGGAGGGAGCGTTTGAGTGCCTTATAGGGATAGATCTGGAAAAAGGGGTACTTGATGGCAGTACTGATGAGTTATGTGAACATTATGGAAGTGCCACTCAAAAAACAGCTATAAGTGCGGAAAGCATATATGTTGGTGACGAAGGAATGATTTTTGCCCTTGTCGGGGATACTGCCAAAACGGTATATAGTCAAATACCTATGAAACCAGTATATGAGAAAATTCCCACGAGAGGGTGTTTGGCTGGCGGCCTTGTAAAAGGGTTTGACGGACTGGTGTGTCTGAAAGCAAAAAATAGATACCTATGTGATATAGATATAAAATTGGCGGCCAGAAAGATAGAATTTATAGGTGAGGCTTGCCCCGAAAGGGGTGAATAATCTATCATGAACCTGTGTGTATGGATGGAGAAATTATGAAATTGCTATTATTAACTGTTTCCGCGTTCCTGTTTGCCGGTACGGTCTGCGCTCAGGAAACAAGCGGGTTGGAGGGATTTGATCTCATGGAAGCAAAAGTGAATGGACGGGTAACGATTGCCGGACAATGGGCACGCTTCTGTTTTTCCGGCAAAACAGCGGAGGCGATGTACTACCAAATTCCAACGGATAGGCGTAGTGCGGATGGTTTGGCATGTGCCAAGTATCCTGCTCATGGGAAGAAGCCGGAGAGATTCGAGTGTTGGCTGGATATAAACCTGAAAAAAGGGAAGATTGGCGGCAGTATTGATGAACCGTGCGGTCTGAATCAGGAAGATGCTGACATTGCGAAGTACCGTGCTCATTGGGACGCCAAAGGCAATAAAGCACCGCGAACACCGTATGCCCCAGGCAGGGACGATCCAGAGAATGGTCAAAAATGATTCCGGGGTGCCTCGAAAAAAACCTCGATTGGCCTGTTCTTGCTGGAATTACGGCGTTTCTGACACTTGATGCAGATTACAACGATGAAACCACGTAGCGCCATCAAGACCGACCTGTTTGCCAACGAACACATGAAGATATTTGGAGTGCCTCCGAAGCATAGCCCGATAATTTCTCCGCTCAACGAAGGGCCTGTTTCGATGGATTTGTGTAGTTACACACCATTTGTGGCAGTGATTTATAGTCAACCGAACGCTATCGAGACAGATAGCAAATGCAGGAAATCACCATGAAATTGACTTTGATCCTTGCCCTGCTTCTCCTGCTTGTGAACCCGGCCATGGCAGATGGCATTGACGCAAGAGGAAAGGAGATCGAGGGGTATGTTGCCACGAGCGCTCGCCATGTTGTCATGTTCGGACTGTCTGGCAGTCTGGCTGAGGCTGCATATGGTTATATGAACGAGAAGCCCGAAGAAAAAGCAGGAAGTTGTAGCGGAACGATTAAACAGTTCCCCGGGGTTTTATGCGCGAAAAAAGGAGATGGGGTGTTTGAGTGCCTTATAAGGATGGATCTGGAAAAAGGAGTGCTTGATGGCAGTGTCGACGAGTTATGTGAACATTATGGAAGTGCCACTCAAAAAACACCTATAAGCGCGAAGCGCATATACATTGGTGAAGAAGGGATGGCTTTTGATCTTATCGGAAATACTGCTAAAACAGTATATAGCCAAATGGCCATGAAACCAGTATATGAGAAGATTCCCACGAGAGGGTGTTTAAGTGGCGGCCTTGCAAAATGGCTTGACGGACTGGAGTGCGTGAAGGCCAAAAGTCGATATTCATGCTATGTGAACATAAAGTCGTTAACCAAAAAGATGGAATTTATAGGCGATGCCTGCCCCGAGGAGTGAATAGTCTATTGTGCCGTGGCGTTGCTACATCACAGGGAATCAAAACACCAAATGAGCGAGGTGTTCCGTCCCGGCCTTTGATGCCATCATCTTGCCTGCCGATTGTTCAGGGCTGACCACGGCATCTTCCGTCTGCCTGAGATCGAGGACAACAAACCGACCAGCCAGCAGTTCAAGTGTTATCCCATTTGTCCGCTGTGCCGGATGCCCCGGTGCGGTAGAATCCCGGCATCGGGGATCAGACGCGCCTCGCAATGACGCTTTTTCAATCTTCCCCTTGGCCGGAACGGCCCAATCGCGGCGGGCGCGGAGTTTGGTTAGAATCGCTTCCCTTTCCCCGCGTGTGTACTGGCAGTGTCCCTACCCGAAAGCAATACGATGAGCCGGGCCGAACGGCGCGCCGGTGCGAGTCTCGCGGCCATTTTCGGCCTGCGCATGCTTGGCCTTTTCCTGATCCTGCCGGTGTTCGCCGTGCACGCGCACACGATTCCGGGCGGCGACAATGCGATGTTCGCAGGGCTGGCGATTGGTGCCTACGGGATCACGCAGGCGTGCCTGCAAATCGCCTTCGGCGCGGCCTCGGATCGTTACGGACGCAAGCCGGTGATCCTGGCCGGTCTGCTGTTGTTCGTGCTCGGCAGCGTCGTGGCGGCGCTGGCCGCCGATATTTACACGATCATCGCCGGGCGCGTTCTCCAGGGTGCGGGGGCGATTTCGGCGGCGGTGACGGCGCTAGCCGCCGATCTCACGCGCGAACGACATCGCACCAAGGTCATGGCGATGATCGGGTCGAGTATCGGGCTGGTGTTCGCGCTCTCCATGGTGGCCGCGCCCTTGCTGTATGCGGGCATCGGCATGGCGGGCATTTTCTGGCTGACCGCGTCGCTGGCCGTCGGGGCCATGGCGCTGGTGATATGGGTGGTGCCCGATGCGCCGCCCGTGCAGCGCGCGCCGCGCGGCGCGGACGCAAGCCTGGCTGCCGTGCTGCGCAACGGGCCATTGATGCGGCTCAATTTCGGCGTGTTCGCGCTCCATGCGATCCAGACGATGATGTGGGTGACGGTGCCCGCCGCGCTGGTCGCCCGTGGCGGTTTGCCGCTGGCCGCGCACTGGCGCGTGTATCTGCCCGCAGTGCTGCTTTCTTTCGCGGTGATGATCCCCGCGGTGCTGGCCGCCGAGCGCGGCGGGCGGTTCAGGCTCGTATTCGGCGGCGCGGTCGCGCTGCTCGCGCTGGTACAGGGCGGGCTGTACTGGTGGGGAAACGATGCCTGGTCGATCGGGCTGTGGCTGTCGCTTTTCTTCGTCGCCTTCAATGTCGTCGAGGCCATACAGCCATCGTGGATTTCGCGTATCGTCTCGCCGGGGGCGAGGGGTACGGCGCTCGGGGTGTATAACACCCTGCAATCCGTCGGACTTTTTCTCGGCGGCTTCATGGGCGGCTGGCTCGTCCAGTACCATGGCGAGGCGAGCGTGGGCCTGTGCTGCGGCGCGCTGGCCCTGTCGTGGCTGCTCATCGCCGCGACAATGAAGCCGCCGCCAACGAAACCCCGCACGGCCCCATTTACCTGATATAACACCGAGCGGAATTTCACTCACGGGAGAGCAAATATGGCATCCGTCAATAAAGTCATCCTCATCGGCAATCTGGGCCGCGATCCGGAAACGCGCTACATGCCCAGCGGCGACGCGCTGGCGACCATCACCTTGGCGACCACCGAGACATGGAAAGACAAAACCAGTGGCGAACGGCGCGAGGCCACCGAATGGCACCGGGTGGTGTTCTTCGGCAAGCTGGCGGAAATCGTTGCGCAATATCTGAAAAAGGGCCGACAAGTCTACGTCGAAGGCAGTCTGCGCACCCGAAAGTGGCAGGACAAGGACGGCAATGAGCGTTACACCACGGAAATCCGCGCCGACGACATGAAGATGCTCGGCAGCCGTGAAGGCGGCGGGGGTGACGTATCGGCATCGTATGGCGGCAGGGATGGGGATTATCCTGCCACCGCGCCCGCGCCCGCGCCCGCGCGCCAGTCGCCGCCCGCCAGCGAGGCTCCGCCCGCCAGGGCACCGGCGGGTGGGGATTCGGGCGGTTTCGGCAATTTCGACGACGATATTCCGTTCTGACCCCGAGACCGGCCCGGGTTTCCTGTCGAAGAAACGCCGACCAGGTTAGAGCATTTTTGGTTCGGATGATGACACTCGTCATTGCGAGGCGCGCAGCGCCGTGGCAATCCATGTGGCGGTTCAGTTTCCTGGAGCGCCGATACAATCTGAACTGCCTTCTGGATTGCCACGGGCCTGCGGCCCTCGCTTTTGACGAGGGCTTGCCTGTCTGTGCGTGACGGCAAGACAGGCCGCGATACTTCGCTTGCGAGGAATGATAAAAACATCCCGGCTTCGGATTGTGTCGGCATCTGAACCGAAAACGCTCTAATCGGCATTTCCGGCAGCACGTGACGATCCACGCGCTGCCTGGATCGTCATGGCGTTGCGCAACGACGCTTGTTCAGCTTTCCTCGCGCCGCCGTCCGCCGTGCAGGCCGAGTTGCCGGAGCTTGCGGTAAAGGTGGGTGCGCTCCAACCCGGTCTTTTGGGCCAGCCGGGTCATGTTGCCTTTTTCGAGGCGCAGGTGGTGCTCGAAGTAGATGCGCTCGAATATTTCGCGCGCTTCGCGCAAGGGCTGGTCGAAGGAGACCATGGCCGAGGATTCCGTCGCAGCTGTCGGCAGGGGCAGGCCGTTTTCGGGCATGGTGATTTCTTCTTCTGGTGCGGCCTGCGCCAGCCCGCGGATGGCGGCGTGGAATTCGGCATAGCCGCCGTGCCAGTCGCGGCGCTGCAATTGCGCCAGCGCCGCCGTGGACAGGCGGTGCGGCGGCACTTCGTTGGTTTCGACGAGGTGACGCAAAATGCGGCAGGCCAGTTCGGGCAGGTCGGCGCGGATGTCGGCAAGCGTGGGCGACACCAGGACATGGGCGAACAGGCGTTCGAGAAGGGGCGCATCCCAACCGGCGGCCAGCAGGTCTTCACGGTCGGCACCGCTGACGACGGTCAGGCGAATGTCGTGGCGCTCCAGCCGCTCGACGATGTAGGCGAGATTTTTTTGCAGCGGGCGCGATAGATGTTCCAGCCCGATGAGGTAGATTTGCCCGCCCTGGCACGAGGCCAGCCGCGTCGGGTCGATCAGGCCCTTGCGCGCCTCGAAGGCGAACCAGGGCGTGCCCGGTGTTTGCAGGCTGCGGGCGGCGAGTTCGGCCAGGTGGTTCGCGCCGCTCCGGAACAGGATCAGGCGCGATTGCGTGGCGGTCTGGCGCAGGCGGCGGTAGAAATCGCGCAGGAGGGGCGATTCGGGAAAGGCCGCGAGCGTCAACGACGTCGATGTGTGCGTAGGCGGCGTGCGTTGCAGGCCGCGTTTGACGGCGGAAAGGAGCTTTTGCAGGGAGATGGGTTTTTCGAGATAGTCGATGGCACCGATGCGGGTGGCTTCCACCGCGGTGTCGATGGTGCCGTGGCCGGACATCATCACCACGGGCATGGTGAGCTGTCCGCCCGCCGCCCATTCCTTGAGCAGGGTTATACCGTCGGTATCCGGCATCCAGATGTCGAGCAGCACCATGTCCGGGCAGGAGGCATTGCGGGCCGTTCTCGCGGCGGCGGCATCCTCGGCCAGAATCACGTCGTGCCCTTCATCGCGCAGAATCTCCGAGAGGAGTTCGCGGATACCGATTTCGTCATCAACGATAAGTATTTTCGCCATTTTTAGTCTTCACCACTGGTTATTACCGCGCGCAGACGAATGCACAACTCCGCGCCGCCGCCGTCACGATTAGCGATCTTCACATCGCCGCCGTGTTCCGTGACGATTTTCTTTATCATGGCCAGGCCCAGTCCAGTGCCCTTGGCCTTGGTCGTGAAATAAGGCTCGAACGCATGCGCCAACACTTCCGGCGGAAACGCGGGGCCGTTATCGAGACATGACAATAATACGTGATTGCCATCCGTGCGTGTAGCCAATACGATTTCGCTATCGTCGCGCCCGGCCAGCGCGTCTTGTGCGTTTTGTAGCATATTGTGGACGATTTGGCGAATCTGGGAAGCATCGCCAAACACTTGCGGCAGATTGGCGGGCACCTGCAGGTCGATCGTCACCGGCGTGCTTTCGTAGAGAACGAGGATTTCACGCATGAGTTCCCCCAGGTCGACCGGCACGAGCGCGGGTGCGGGCAGGCGGGCGTAGTCGCGGAAGGCGTTGATGAGGCTCTTGACGGCTTCCACCTGGTTGACGATGGTTGTGGTGGAGCGTTCGAGTATCTGCTTGCCGTTTTCGTCGAGCTGCGTGGAGAGTTTGACGGCGAGCCGTTCGGCGGAAAGCTGGATCGGCGTCAGGGGATTCTTGATTTCGTGCGCGAGCCGTCGGGCGACTTCGGCCCAGGCGGCGGTACGTTGCGCTTCGATGAGCCGGGAGATGTCGTCGAACACGACCACCAGTCCGCCGCCGGTGCTCTCGGGCAGGCGCGAGCCGTGGATGAGCAGGGTGAGCGGGGTGCGGTCGGGACGGGGAATTTCGATCTCGGTGTGCCAGTCGCCTTCGTGCGCGGCAAATCCCGAAATCAGCGCGTCGCGCAAGAGTGTGTGGCGCGACCAGTCGGCCAGCGGGATTTCCTCGAAGCCGCCGAGGTCATCGCCGAGAATGTCGAGCGCGCCGCGATTGGCCGCGCGCAGGGTGCCGACGGGGGTGAAGGCCAGCACGCCGGTCGACAGGTTGGCCAGCACGCTTTCGAGATAGGCACGGGCGGATTCCACTTCGGCACGGCTGGTGTCGGTCTGCGCCCGCGCTTCTTCGAGTTGGCGGGTCATTTGCCTGAAGGATTGCGTCAGTACGCCAAGTTCGTCGCGCGCGGGCAGTACCCGGCGCGGGCTGTAGTCGCCCTGGGCGACCGCCTGGGTGCCTTCGGCGAGTATCCGCAATGGCGCGGCGAGCCGCCGGGTGAGGATGAAGGCGGCGGCAATGGCGGTCAGGAGCGCCAGCAACATGGCGAGCGTGAGCGTGAGCGTGTAGATGAGTCTGAGGTCGGCGCGGCCAAGGGTGAGTTGCTGGTAGTCGCGGTAAGCTTCCTGCACCGCTTCGGCGTGTTTGCCGAAGCTTTCGGGGACGGGTTGGGTCAGTTGGAGCAGCCGGGGGCCGTCGGCCAGGTTGCGTCCTTCGACCGGCACCAGCAGGCGGATGACCAGCCGCCCGTCGGGGCTGCTTTCGACCATGCTGAGGCCGCGATTCTGGTATGCCTGCCGCAATTGCTGGAGCGACGGGGTATCCGGCAGCAGGCGGGCGACGCCGTCGTCGATGGCGGTGGCCTGCACCTGGCCGTTCATGCCGAGCAGGGTGACGCTGCCGACGCCCATCCATTCGCGCAGGCGGTTGATCTGGGCGGGCGATATTTTTTCCCGCCCCTCGATGTCCAGGGCCATGCTCTCGGCCTTGACCTTGAGTTGGTCGACGAGGTAGTCGAGCGCGTTCTGCCCGAGCGCGAGACCGCCTTCTAGGGCGGAATCGACCCGCACGTCGAACCAGGATTCGATGCTGCGCACGACGAATTGCAGCGATACGGCGTAGACCGCCAGGCCGGGCAAGATCGCCATCAATGCGAACATCATCAGCAGGCGGAGTTTGAGGCGCGACCCGAAACGGCTGGTGCGATATTCGCGCCGCAGGCGGATCAGTTGATAGACGATCGTCGCCGCCAGCGCCACCACGAATACCCCGTTTATCGCTATCAGGTAGGGGTAGAAGTGGCTGAACAGATCGGTGTTGGCGCTGGCCGAGGCCAGCAGGTAGAGCGAAACGGCAGCCAGGACGGCGACAATGGCGACGGCGACGTTTTTCATTGCGTATCCGCCGCGCCGGGGAGGAAACCCCACTCCACCCAACCCGTGTTGACTTCCCAACTGCCATTGGTCACGACGGAGAGCTGGAAGAGCTTGGGCAGTTGGGAGGTATCGTGGAAAAAGCGCAGTTCGGCCTCGTGGCGGACGCCGGGGGTGAAGGTGTCCGCGGCAGTGACGTACCAATGGCGAATGTGCTGCATGGTGCGCACGGCATCTTCCAGCTTCTCGAAACTCTGATGCAGGCTGCCGATGCTGAGCCGGTATCTGCGGGTAATGGCATGGTAGGAAAGGCGGTATTCGACGCGGCGGCGGGCGACGGTTTTGTTGAACCAGTACCAGCGCGGGCGTTCGACCCGCAGTTCGGCAATGAAATGCAGCGCCAGCCCGTGCGCCAGGGCATCGGTCAGCCTCGGGTTGAGATCGAAGGCGAAGTCGGCATTGAGGACGTAGCCTTCTTCGGCAGGGACGATTTCGGCGTGCGTGATACGGCCCTCATCGGCATTCGCCGGCATGAACGCCAGGAACGCGAGGAGCAGCAGCAGGCGACGCAGGAATTCAGCCATGGCGGGATTTCTTGCGCAAACGCGCGTAGTAGAAGCCGTCGTGGTCGATTGTCGGCAACATGGAATGCATCCGAATCTGTGGAGCGGACAGATCGGCATCGGGATGCCGGGCAAGGAAACGCTCGATTTGTCGGCGGTTTTCGTCCTCGAAAACCGAACAAGTGACATAAAGCATTGTGCCACCAAGTGCCAGGGTCTGCCAAAGTGTATTGATAATGCTTGCCTGTTGTGCAACAAAGGCGGCAATGTCGGCTTCGCGTCTCAACCACTTGATGTCCGGGTGACGACGGACGACGCCGGAAGCCGAGCACGGTACATCGGCGAGAATGCGGTCGAAAGGGCGTCCATCCCACCAGTCGGCGGGAACGCGGCAATCGGCGACTTTCACTGTCGCGGCAAGACCCAGGCGGGCGAGATTGGCGTCTATCCGCCGGGCGCGCACGGGATCGAGTTCCAGCGCGGTAAGGTGGATGTCGGCAAGCTCCAGCAAATGCGCGCTTTTCCCGCCGGGGGCTGCACAAGCGTCGAGTACGCGCTCGCCGTCGCGCGCCTCAAGCCAGATGGCGGCCCATTGCGCCCCGGCGTCCTGTACCGACACCCTGCCCTCATCGAAACCAGGCAGGCGCGACACGGGCAAGGGTCGTTCCAGGCATAGCGCATCGTTGGCAAGACGTCGCGCCGCGATACCGGCCTGCGCCAGTTCGGACAGATACTCCCCGACCGTTCCGCGCCGCCGATTGACCCGCAGACTCATGGGTGGATGCTGATTACCGGCGGCCAATATGGCTTCCCAGTCATTCTCATACTCCCGGCGGAGGCGGTCGATCCACCATGCCGGATGCGCATGGCGCGCGACAATATCCGCCGCCCGCCATGCAGGCAATTCGGCTTGCTGCCGCAGCACATTGCGCAGCACCCCATTGACCACACCCTTCAGACCCGCGTTTTGACAGGCTGCCGCGCTCACGGACTGATTCACCACGGTATGCGCCTGCGCCGGGCGCTGTTCGAGGCGCTGGAGGGCCACCAGAAGCAGCGCGTGCGTTGGCGTGGGAAGCGGTTTGCTCAAAAAATGGCCGAATACAAGATCGCCCCGGCCATAATCGCGCAAAGTGCTCCACGCCAAGTCCCGAATCGCCCCCCGGGTACTCTCTGGCCAGTCGGGGTTTTCTCGCATCAGGGCTTCGTAACCCAAAGTAAGATTACCGCCTTCAATTACGCTGGCAACCAGACTGGCCGCGTAGAACAAGGCGTGTGCGAGACTATCCGGCGGCAATTCGCCGATGCCTTGCTGGCGAGTTCGCTGTTCATGAGGCGAATGTTTTGGCAAATGTTTCACGTGAAACACGCTATAGGGAGAAAACGAAAAGCCGCCACATTCCTGATGCGGCAGGCAGCGCAATGACACTTCCGCTACAAACAAGATCGGGCAAAACGATTGTCCGTTGTAAAGCAATCCGGGGAAACATCGGCTTTCAACATCGCCCTGTTTCACGTGAAACAGGGCGATGGGTAGCAAGCATTATAAAGAGTGCCGGATGAAGGCGTCCGACGATGCCTGAGGGATCGTCTCGACAGTCACGCTGTTTTTCATTTCGGCGTTTGCTGCATGTAATCGGTGTGTTGGGTCTGGATAGCTTGGGCCGTTTTGGCAATATCGGCCTGCATCTTGTTGAGTTCGGCAAGTGTTGTCTGATCCTTGACCTGTATCATGCCGTCCTTGATGAGAATCTTGCCTTTATTGGCAACGACGAAGTCGAGCAGGTCCAGATTTTTCTTCAGCATTTCATTCGTTGCCGGAATCATGCGTTTGAGCGTCCGGGCCGGAAGGCGTACATGCTTATCGACCGCTTGTGTAAACACTGCCTGTAATTCGGGGGGTTGCTGGAAGGCCGCAATTCTTTGTTCCGCGCGCGTGAGTTCCGTATCGAGGGTTTCTCCGATTTCCGCGAGCGAGTCCATATATTTGACCGTGGCGGTCTTGCGCGCTTTGACGTCCGCCTCGGGTTTCATGGCCTCCGCGTAATCGCGTTGGAGTTTGTCCAGCGGTCTGCCGACTTTCTCGTGAATGGCGCTGTTGAAATCGACGATTGCATCATAGTGCGTCGCGTATTCGCCAAACTTCTTGCGCATCGTCTTGGTCGGGATAATGAGACCGCTATTGCGCGGGATCACTTCTTTTTGCAGAAAACCCACGAAAGCGTGCCGCTGTTGCAATTCCCGCCCACATCCGGCAAGCAGCAGGGTGACACCGAGCATCACGAGGAAAAAATGAAAATGCTTTTTCATCATCGCACCTTTTCACACCATGCGCGCCCGGCCTCGATTCGGCCTGTTGCTGCCGGGGCGACATGAATCGCCAATCGCAAAGCGTATTGCAAAGAGCCAGCCAGGATGAACATGGCTGGCTCGCCCCCGAATCAGACTTTTGGATCGTTGGCGGCTTTCACGGGCTTTTTGGTGCCCCGTTCGATCATGCGCGTGATCTGCCATTGCTGTGCGATGGAAAGAACATTATTGACTACCCAATACAGCACCAGTCCGGAAGGAAACCACAGGAACATGAAGGTAAAGACGATGGGCATCGCCATCATGATCTTCGCCTGCATCGGGTCGGGCGGGTTGGGGTTGAGCTTCATCTGGATCAACATGGAAGCGCCCATGATGATCGGCAAAATGAAATAGGGATCGCGCGCCGACAAATCCTGAATCCAGCCGATCCACGGTGCCTGCCGCATTTCGACGCTGCCGAGCAGTACCCAGTAAAGAGCGAGGAAGACCGGAATCTGCACGACGATGGGCAGGCAGCCGCCAAGCGGGTTGATTTTCTCGGTGCGGTAGAGATCCATCATCTCCTGCTGCATCCTGACCTTGTCGTTACCGTACAACTCCTTCAGCCGTTGCAGGCGGGGTGCCAGCACGCGCATCTTGGCCATGGATTTGTAGCTCGTCGCCGAAAGCGGAAAGAAAAGCGCCTTGATGATGACCGTCACCAGGATGATGGCCCAGCCCCAATTGCCGGTCAGCGAATGCAGCAAGGACAACAGCCAGAATAGCGGCGCGGCGATCACCGTCAGCACGCCGTAATCGACGACCAGCTTGAGGCCGGGCGCGACGCTTTCGAGCTTGTCCTGGTCTTGCGGGCCGACGTAGAGATCGGTCGCGGCATTTCCCGTCGCGCCGGGTTCGATCACGATCGGGGCGAGAACGGCTCCCGCCACATAATGCCCGGCGCTGGTTTTCTTGGTGAAGTAGTCGCGGTTGACACCCTTCGGCGGCAACCATGCGCCGACGAAATAATGCTGCACGAGCGCCACCCAACCGTTATTGGCGCTGGCGGGGAACTTCGCCTTGCCCTCGGCGATGTCGCCGAACGATACCTTCTGGAACTTGCCGTCCTCGGTGTAGAAAGCCGGGCCGGTGAAAGTCTGGACGCCGAAAAGGCTGGACTGCTCGGCGGGCCTGTCGTCGCGCAGGAACTGGAAATAGGCTTGGGCGGCAAGCGGTTCGCCGCGCGCGTTACGGATCTCGTAGTCAATGCCGATCAAATAACTTCCGCGCGTGAAAGTCATGACCTTGGTGACGCTCACGCCATCGACCTCGGGCGCTGGCAGCCGCAATACCAGCTTGTCCTGGCCGTCGGCAAGCGCCTGGTCGCCCTCGGGCAAGGCAAAGAGCGTGCGATGATTCGGCAGATTCGTGCCGAGCAGGCCGGATTCGGCCTCATAGACATGCCCGTCGCGGTTGTCGAAAATGACGAATCCGTCGCCCGCGCCATCGGTCGGCTTATGTTTCACGAGTGCGAGGCGAACGATGTTGCCGCCCTCGGCGGAGATTTCCGCGCGTATGACATCCGTGGCAACCGTTATCCGCGCCGCCCTGGCGGGGGATGCGGCGGCGGGCTGGGAAACGGTGGTGCTGGTCGGCGTCGGCACCGTATCGTCGGTGATCGCGGTCGTGCTCGCTGGCGCGGAAGGCGTGACGGCGCTGGCTGGCGCGTTGGCGGCGGGGCGATTGTATTCGACCCAGTTCGTCCACAGCATGACAAGCGACAGGACAAAAATAACGAAGGGGATGAAACGGCGTTGATCCATTGGAAAATCGCGCGAATTGCGGAAAAAGTGAAAGCGGCAATGATACCCGTGGATAGCGGCGCGCTCCGAAAAAACGCGGAGAAACAAGCCGTTTTTTACCGGCGATGACGCCCGTTCACGGGACGGACGGAAGGCGGCCCAACAACTGCTGCAAATCCTGGCGAAGCTCGGCACGGCTGGCCTTGGCCGTCGGGGCATGCACGCGGACGATCAGATCGCAGGCGGGCAAACCTTCACGCCGAAGCCGGAAAATCTCGCGCGCGATGCGCTTCAACAAGTTGCGCCCATTGGCGTGCCTGACCAGTTTCTTTGCCACGGCAAGCCCCAAGCGGGCGGACGGCAGGCCGTTGGGACGGTAATGCACCACATAGAACCGTCCGCGCAGAACCCGCTTAAAAGCAAAAACGGATGAAAACTCATCCGTTTTGTGCAACCTGTGAGCGCGGCGAAAACCAAAACCGGCGTGCGCCGTAAGCATCCTCGCCTCAAACAGCGAGACGATGCCGCCCCTTGGCGCGGCGGGCGCGAATCACCGCGCGGCCAGCACGGGTTTTCATGCGGACGAGAAAACCGTGTGTGCGCTTGCGGCGAACGACAGAAGGCTGGTAAGTGCGTTTCATGATTTTCCTTGGCCTGTGAGAATAAAAAACGAACCCGTGATTAGATCCGCTGAACGGACGCCTGTCAAGGGAATAGAGGCGAAACTTGCGGTACCGCCTGGTCGCCGCAGGCACAGGCGGGTGCCTGTGCCGGGATTTCCGCCGCGTCCGAAAGCGCGGAAGGTGCGCCGCGCCGCCGGATCGCCGACCCGCGCGAGACTCGCGGCATGGCGGTCGCGCACGTCCTGCACATGGCGCAGCCAGTTGTCGACCAGGCCGTGCCTTTCCTCGTTCATCGCCGCGCGGACGCCACCGCAGCCGTAATGGCCGACGACGAGGATGTGGCGCACGCGCAGAATATCCAGCGCATACTGGATCACCGACAGCGCGTTAGAGCAAATCAACTTTATGAGGCTCATATCAAACCGATCGTCATTGCGAGGAGCGAAGCGACGTGGCAATCCATACGGCGGTTTGGTCTTTCGGGAGGCCAGGGCAGACCGCAAGGCCGTCTGGATTGCCACGGGCCTTCGGCCCTCGCAATGACGGGTATGAAGCGCGTTGCAATGCCCCAAACCCTCGTCATTGCGAGGCGCGAAGCGACGTGGCAATCCATGCGGCTTACTGGATTGCCGTGGCCCTTCGGGCCTCGCAATGACGGCGGTTCTCTTTGGGCTTCAATTTGTTGATCTGCTCTAAGATCGCTATGCACCACCAGATTGGCGACATTGCGATGCACGAAAACCTCGCCCGGATCGAGTCCGATGATCTGGTTGGCGGGCACGCGGCTATCGGAACAGCCGATCCACAAATACGCGGGGGGCTGCTGGCGCACGAGGCGGAGAAAATACGCCGGATCCTCGGCCCGCATGCCGTCGGACCAGGCCCGGTTATTGGCGAAAAGCTGGGCGATGGCTGAATCCATGAAATCTCCGGCAAAGCGCCCGTACAGAAAATGGCGCGATTATCGCCGATAGCGGGGGCAGCACCAAACCGTGCTCAGGTCGGCCAGACGCCCAGCTCGACAAGTTGCCCGCTCGCCGCCTGTGCCCATCCGCGATTGGCAGCCGGGCTGGCCGGACTCGGATGAAGGATGCGTCCCAGGCGCGGCCCGCCCGTACCCAGTGCGGCGGCGGCGCGGCTTTCGGCCCAGGCACCGATGCCGATCACCCATTCCGGTTCGAGCGCCGCCACCAGCGCGCGCAGGTGTTCATCGCAGGCGGCGAGCAAAGCGGCCTGCTCCGCGCCCGGCAGCTTGTCCGGCGTGAGATTGCGCCCCTCGTCGAAAAACGCGAGCGGGCAATAATTGGCGACAAAGTGATCGGCGAAGAACGCTTCCGGCGTACCGAAACGCTCGCGGAACAGACCCCACAGACGGCGACCGCTCACCTCGGAACGCGCGCAGGCGAAGCCTTCCACGGGCCGCTTCGGATTGGGCCGCGCGGGCTGGCCGACCGGGCATTCGATGCCGAGCCAGTCGCGCACGGCGGCGACTTCGCCGAAAGGTACGCCCGTCTGCACCATGCCGAACGGCCCCGGATTCATGCCGAGGAACACCACCTTCTTGCGCGAATCGCCGAAACGCCGGAGATAGGTTTCGTGGGGTGCCCAGGCATAATCGAGCGGGTTATAGACATGCGAGACCGGCGTGTCGAAGCGCAGGGCATCGACTGCGGCGGAGAGTTCGCGGGCGGCGGCGATCAGACGGGAGGCGACAGAGGGCGTAGTCATCATCGACGGATGTTCATCGGCTTCGGCAAACATGGGGTTCTTCATTGCATCCATCAATGAATTCAGCTTCGTTCATGCGTTTGCCTCGGGCAACGCATCCGGCACAGGCGGACTTTCCCCCGCACACATTGCGAGCGCCTCATCCTCACTGGATGCTTCCACGGTTTTATAAAGTTCAAAATGCCGGGAAAGCAGCAGTTTTTCATGCGATTTGTTTCTGTTGACGAGTCCGTAGCAGAAACAGCAAGTGAAGGCGACGATGGTGATGATGTACAGACTCCCAAGAAGTGCGCCCTTCATCGCTATGGGATCGGCCCATGCGATATACAGGCTGTTCCAGAGCATACATGTGGTAATGACAAACGCCCATATACCTCTCCAGAGCAGGTCGCGCCGACGCCAACCTGTTCCGACAGCCTGCCAGTGTCCTTCCCGGTTTCTGTAAACATTGAACGATTTCATCATGATCTCCGGTTGAATTCATGGGAGGATTCAGGCGTGGTTTTCCGGGGCTTCCTTCCACGGCGCAACCTTGAACAACAACAACATCCCCGGAATGGCGAGGAAAAAACACAGCCAGAAAAAATTCAGCCAGCCGCCCATGTTCTCCACCAGCCAGCCCGCGCTGGCGTTGATGAAGGTGCGCGGCATTGCCATCAGGCTGGTGAATAGCGCCAGTTGCGTGGCAGTGTAGGCGGGGTGCGTGGTGCGCGCCATGTAAGCGACGAAAGCGGTCGTACCCAGGCCGACACCCACGGCCTCGACGCCGATGACCCCCGCCAGCGCGACAAGCCGTCCAGGGTCGGAAGGCGCTGGCCCGAGCCAGGCCATCCCGGCAAAACCGAGAATGGCGAGAGCCTGCACCACGCCGAACAGCCACAGCGCGCGATTGATGCCCAGCTTCACCATCCAGATGCCGCCGAGGATACCGCCGATCACCGAGGGCCATAATCCGGCGTTCTTGGCGATGACGCCGATCTCGGTCTTGCTGAAGCCCATATCCAGATAAAACGGCGTGGCAAGTGCCGTGCAGAGCGAATCCCCGAGCTTGTAGAGAAAAAGGAAGGCCAGCACCAACAGGGCGGATTGCACACCGTGACGGCTGAAGAACTCCTTGAAAGGCTCGACCACCGCGGCATGCAGGGTGCGCGGCGCGCCTTTCGCCACGGCGGGTTCCTTGACCAGCAGGGTCATGGCCAGACCGGGCAGCATGAACGCGGCGGTAATGGCAAACACAGCGCCCCACGGCAGGCGGTCGGCCAGGATGAGCGACAAGGACCCCGGCACCAGCCCGGCGATGCGGTAGGCATTGACATGGATGGCATTGCCCAGACCCAGTTCTTCGTCCGGCAGAATCTCGCGGCGGAAAGCGTCGAGCGCGATGTCCTGCGTTGCCGACAGGAACGCGATCACGGCTGTCAGCCCCACCACCCACCAGAGATTTGCGACCGGCGAAACCTGCCCCAACCCGGCGATGGCCGCGAGCAGGCCGATTTGCGACACGAGCATCCATCCGCGCCGCCGCCCCAGCCAGTGCAGGATGCCATAGCGATCGAGCAGCGGTGCCCACAGGAATTTCCAGGTATAGGGAAACTGGATCAACGCGAACGCCCCGATCGCCTTCAGCGACAGCCCCTCTGTTTTCAACCACGCGGGCACGAGATTGAGCAGCAGGTAAAGCGGCAGGCCGGACGCGAAGCCCGTGAAGATGCAGATCAGCATCCGCCGGTTGAGGAGGGCGCGCAGCCATGCAGGGGTTTTATCGCTCACGGGGATGTCATCCGTTGAAAAGTTGTCGGATTATCCCAGATTGACGCGCCGTCATGGCGGGCATGTGCGTTGCCGCCGGAGCCAGTATCCGGTCATGATCAAGGCGTTTTTTATTGGCCTCCATGGCGAAGGGCGAAAAGGCGCGGCAATCCCCACGGCTCGTGGATTGCCGCGCTTCGCTCGCATGACGATTGTTTTCAGCGTTCCTGTATTTCTCCGCGAAACATCCCGCCTCAATCCCGTCCGAGCCGGTACACCGCCACGCTGGCGAGGAAGTTCGGCTCGTCGACGATGAGCCTGCCTTCGTCGAAGGCCAGCCGCTTGCGGATGGCGATGCCGCATTTCCCGCACAGGGCCTTGAAGTCGTCGATGGTGAAAAACCGGACGTTGGGAGTGTCGAACCACTGGTAAGGCAGACTCTCCGAGACCGGCATGCGGCCATTGAGGATGCTCTGGCGATGCCGCCAATAGGCGAAATTCGGGAAACTCACCACCGCCTCGCGCCCCACGCGCAGCATTTCGGCGAGGATGCCTTGCGTATTATGCATGGCCTGCAATGAAAGACTCATGATGACGTGATCGAAAAAGCCGTCGTCGAAGCCGGTCAGCCCGTGGTTCATGTCGGCCTGGATGACGCTGATGCCGTTCTTCACGCAGGCGATGATTTTTTCCGGATCGTTTTCCACGCCGTAGCCGCGCACCTGCCGCATGTCGATCAAATGCCGCAACAGGCCGCCGTCGCCGCAGCCGAGGTCGAGCACTTTTTCGCCGGGCGCGATCCATTGGGTAATGACATCGTAGTCGTATCTGTAACCGGCCATTGCTTATACCTCGATGCGGTCGAACCAGGCCGAGAGCACGGCATGGTATTGGGGATCGTCGAGCAGGAAGGAATCGTGCCCGGCGGCGCAGTCGATTTCGGCATAACTCACGTCGCAGCCGTTGTGCGCCAGCGCATAGACGATTTCGCGCGAGCGCGCCGGGGCGAAGCGCCAGTCGGTGGTAAAGGCCACCACGAGGAAACGGGCTTGCGCCGCCGCCAGCGCCGCGATCAGGTCGCCGTCGTGGGCAAAGGCGGGATCGTAATAGTCGAGCGCCTTGGTGGTCAGCAGATAGGTGTTGGCATCGAACTGGCGGGCGAATTTGTCGCCCTGGTAGCGCAGGTAGGACTCGATCTCGAATTCGGTGCCGTAGCTGTACACCGCCTTGCCGTGGCAGAGGCTACGGCCGAATTTTTCGCCCATGGCATCGTCGGACAAGTAGGTGATGTGCCCCACCATCCGCGCCAGCCGCAAGCCGCGCTCCGGCACCACGCCGTATTCGTAGAAATGGCCGCCGTGGAAATCGGGGTCGGTGAGGATGGCCTGCCGCGCCACTTCGTTGAAGGCGATGTTCTGCGCGGAGAGCTTGGGCGAGGAGGCGATCACCGCCGCGTGGCGTACCCGACGCGGATATTGCAGTGTCCAGGACAATGCCTGCATGCCGCCCAGGCTGCCGCCGATGACCGCGGCGAAGCTGTCGATGCCGAGTTCATCGGCAAGCCGCGCCTGGGTGTCCACCCAGTCCTCGACGGTGACGAAGGGGAAATCCGCGCCCCATGGCCGCCCGGTGGCGGGGTTGGGCGAGCACGGCCCGGTAGAGCCGTTGCAGCCGCCGAGGTTGTTGACGCCGATGACGAAAAACTTGCGGGTGTCCAGCGGCTTGCCCGGCCCCACGAGGTTGTCCCACCAGCCGGAATCCGCCTCCTCGCCAGCGTAGCGCCCGGCGACGTGGTGCGAACCCGAAAGGGCATGGCACACCAGCACGGCGTTGCTGCGCGCGGCGTTGAGTTCGCCGTAGGTCTCGTACACCAGTTCGTAGCTGTCCAGGCGGCCACCGCCGCGCAAATGCAGCGCCTCACCAAAACGGGCCGTCGCGGGCGCGACGACGCCAACGGATTGCGGTTCGATCTGCGGTTCGGTCATGAGCGGTATCTGTAAAAACGAAAGACCCAGGCGGCGCGGGAACCGGCTGGGTCGCCCTCGCTTTAGCCGTATTTGTCGAGCGCCCGCAAGCTATGGATCAAATCGGCGCCAAGGGCGGGAAAGTTAGACCGCTTCGGGAAAAATGTCAAATTGGGCGCGCAAGGGCAAGTGGCGGAAATCAATGCATTTGCAAAACGTGGCACAGGAATACGGGGGATCGCCCGTCAATCGGGAGCATCGCGCAACACGGAGTTGTAAGCCGGAATCTTGGAAATTCCCGTCATCCGAAAAGTTCGCTGTGTGACCCAAGCCGTGCAAGCCGGAGGGTGTCGGGAGCGGGCTTGCGATAGATCAGTAGCAGATCGGGCAAGACGTGGCACTCGCGGTAGCCATGCC
>JAISNX010000106.1 GCA_031276015.1 Azoarcus sp. | reverse complement strand
GCTTGTTGCGCACCAGCAGGCCAATGCCTTCCGGGCCTTTGGTGGCGTCGCTGAAGGCCGCGTCGTCGCCGATGACGATGAGATCCTTGACGCCGGAATCCAGAATGGCTTGCATGATGTGTGGCGGGGTGCCGTTGCCCATGAAGCCGCCGTACATGATGGTCATGCCGTCGCGCAAGAACGATGCGACCTGCCCGATTTCAAGTCTTTTTGATTTCATTTCCCTTTTCTCCCGAACGCACCCGCGCCGGGTTCCGGGTGGAAGAGGGCGGGCGCACAGATGGATGGTTTATTGGCGGGAAGGGCCGTCATGCCGACCGGCTGTCTCCTCCTCCGTCACACATTTTATCCGTAGACGGCTTGTCTGTGCGTCAGGGAATGCCCGTGCGGGATTGCGCGGCAGACGCTAGAATCGACCCCGGTTTTGCGCGGCGGGTTGCCCGGCCCGGCGTTTCTTTTTTGTTTGCCTCCTTTTCAAGAGACTTCCGCCGTGAGCGTTTTTTCTTCTCCCGAAAGCATCGTCATTGCCACCCGCGAAAGCCGTCTGGCGCTGTGGCAGGCCGAATATGTGAAGGCGCGCCTGGCGGCACTGTATCCGGGCTGCCGCGTGTCGCTGCTGGGCATGACCACGCGCGGCGACCGCATCCTGGATCGCCCGCTGGCAAAGGTGGGCGGCAAGGGGCTGTTCGTCAAGGAGTTGGAAGCGGCGCTGCTAGATGGCCGCGCCGACATCGCCGTGCATTCGATGAAGGATGTGCCGATGCTCATGGAGGATGCCTTCGCGCTGGCCTGCGTGATGGCGCGCGAGACGCCGCTGGATGCTTTCGTCTCCGGGCGGTATGCCTCGCTCGACGATATGCCGCCGGGCGCGGTGGTGGGCACGTCCTCGTTGCGGCGCGAATCGCAAATCCACGCGCAATATCCGTTCCTCGCCGTCGCCAGCCTGCGCGGCAATCTTGATACCCGCCTGCGCAAGCTCGACGAAGGGCAGTTCGATGCCATCGTGCTCGCCGCCGCGGGCTTGCGCCGCCTGGGGCTTGAGACGCGCATCCGTGCCGTGCTGCCCGCCGAAACCTCGCTGCCCGCGGCGGGGCAGGGCGCATTGGGCATCGAATGCCTGGCCGCGCGCACCGATCTGCTCGCTTGCCTGCAAGCCTTGGCGGATGCCGATACCGCCGCCTGCGTGGCCGCCGAACGGGCCTTCGCCCGCGCGCTGGCGGGCAGTTGCGACGTGCCCCTGGGCGCTTACGCCGAGATGCGCGAAGGCAGGCTCTGGCTGCGCGGCTTTGTCGCCCGTCCCGATGGCAGCCGCATCGTGCGCGGGGAGGGCGAGGGTGCGCCGGGCGAGCCGCAAGGCATCGGGCAGGCGTTGGCGGAGAGCCTGCTTGCCCAGGGGGCCGGAGAAATCCTGGCCGATTTGGGATGAACGGCGCGCTTGCCGGGCGGACGATTGTCGTTACCCGCCCGTCCGCGCAGGCCGGGGCGCTGTGCCGCGCCATCGAAGGGGAGAGCGGGCGCGCCTTCCGCTTTCCGCTGCTGGAGATTCTGCCCCCCAGCGATCCCGGCGTGTTTGCGGCGCTCGCGGCGCGGCTGGATGACTTCGACCTCGCCTTTTTCGTCAGCGCCAACGCGGTGGCGCACGGCCTGGACGGGCTGCTGGCGCAACGCGCGTGGCCGCCGGGCCTGCGCGTCGCCACGGTGGGGCAGGGGAGCGCCCGCGCGCTCCGGTCGCGCGGTTTTGGCGAGGTGATCGCGCCGGAGAGCGGTTTCGACAGCGAGGCCGTGCTGGCCCTGCCTGCCTTCGCGCCCGAGGCGGTGCGTGGCCGCGCGGTGCTGATCCTGCGCGGCGAGGGCGGGCGCGAATTGTTGGGCGAAACACTTGCCGCACGCGGCGCGCGCGTGGAATACCTTGCCTGCTACCGCCGATGCTGCCCCGAGGTCGATCCTGCGCCATTGCTGGCCCTGGTCGAGCGGGGCGAAGTCGATGCCCTGTTGCTCACCAGCGGCGAAGGGACCGACAATCTTGCCCGGCTCGTCGGCGCGGCGGGCCTGGCGCGGCTTGCGGCGCTGCCGGTTTTCGTGCCGCATCCGCGTATCGTTGCGCGTTGCCGCGACCATGGTTTCACGCAAATAATGCGCACGGAAGGCGGCGATGACGTATTGTTGCGCACGCTTGCAGCGTTCTTTGGGTAAACTCCTGACATGAACTTATCCACATCTCCATCTACCGACAGCGATTCCGGCACCAAGCTGCCCGAAGCCGCGCCCGACACACCCGATCCGGCGGCGGTCTCCGCGCCGGATTCTCCCGCCATCGAAACCCCTCCGCCCGCGCTGCCCCCCCTCCGGCATGACGCGCCGCCCGCCGTCGCCCCCGCGCCGCGTAGCGGCGTCGCGGGATGGGCGCTGCTGCTGGCCCTGCTCTCTCTCGGCCTGGCCGTCTATACGCTCTGGCAGTCGCGCGAGTGGCATATCGCGGATGCGGCCCTGCACAGGGAACTCGGCGGGAAGCTGGCGGAAAATGCTGCCAGCATCACGGAAACGCAGGCGCTGGCCCAACAGGTCGCGGGCATCCAGAGCAGGCTTGCCGTCATCGACACCAAGGTCGAGAGAAGCGAAGGCCAAGCCATGGCGCTGGAAGATCTCTACCAGCGGTTTTCGCGCTCAAGGGAAGAACACCTCATCGCGGAAGTCCGGCAGGCGGTGACGATTGCCAGCCAGCAACTGCAATACGCGGGCAATGTCGAAACCGCCCTTATCGCCCTGCGGGGCGCGCTGGCGCGGCTGGAGCAGAACGACCACGGGCAGTACGCCCCCCTGCGCCGCACGCTCGCGGCGGACATCGAAAAACTGGGCCAGCAAGGCAACCTCGATATACCGGAAACCGCCTTGCGGCTCGAACACCTGCTTGCGAAGGTGGACACCCTGCCGCTGGCGTACATGAGCGGCGTCCCCACCGCGCCGCCGACACCCGAACCCGCGGGCGCGGAAAACGCCGACATGGCCGGTTTCGCCTTGGCGATTCTGCACGGCGTCTGGAACGAATTGCGCTCGCTGCTCAAGATAGAGCGCGTCGACGCGGAAGCCGAACCGGGCCTGCTGGCCCCGGCGCAAAGCGCCTTCTTGCGCGAAAACCTGAAAATCCGCCTCCTGACCGCACGCCTGGCCCTGCTTGCGCGCGACGGCCACACCTACGCGGCCGATCTTGCCCAGGCGCGGAACTGGATCGAACGCTTTTTCGATATACAGGATGCGGATGTCAAAAAAACGATCGACGACCTGCGCGCGCTCGAAGCCATGCCGGTCGGCGTCAAACGCTACGAACTGATCGAAAGCCTTGCCGCCCTGCGCAGCCTCGAAGCGCCGCGTGGCCGCGCGGGGGATGGCCCGCCCTTGTCCGCGCCGCTGCGGGATGCCGATCTGCCCGCCGCGGATGCCCCGGCCACGGTGCAACCCTGAGGGCCGAACCATGCGCGTCCTGATCTGGGTCATCACTATCTTTGCCGTGGCAGTGGGGCTTGCCATGCTCACCGATCACAACTGGGGCAATGTCTACTTCTTCGTACCGCATTGGCATGTGCAGATGTCGGTCAAGCTGTTCGTCGTCCTCTCGTTCATCGGCTTTATCGTCACACACCTTCTCATCCGGCTGATCCAGAACGCCCTGGCCCTGCCCAACGTCATTGGACGATGGCGCGAGCGTCGGCGGCGGCAGCGTGCCGACAGCGCCCTGCGCGAAGCCCTGCTGGCCTTTCACGAAGGGCGCTATGCCCAATCCCTGAAATCCGCCGGGAAAGCCTACGCGGCGAGCGACCATCCGGCGACGGCGGTCTTGCTGGCGGCGAGGTCGGCGCACGCCTTGCGCGATGAACCCCGTTACCGTGCCTGGATGGAATGCCTGGCCGGAGGAGAAAAAAAGGCGCAGGTCGCGCGGCTCATGACCGAGGCCGAGTTGGCGATTGATTCGTGCAACTTCGAGGAAGCCGCCGAAAAACTGGAAATCCTGCGGCGGGACGGCTACCGCCACATCGCCGCCCTGCGCCTGTCCCTGCGCGTGGCCCTGGCCTTGCGCCGATGGGAGGACGCCCTGAAGCTCACCCGCCAACTGCGCAAACACAAGGCGCTCACCGAAGAACAGGCGCGGCCATTGCTGCGCCGTGCCAACATCGAAAGCCTGCGCGAAGCGGCGAACGATAGCGAGGCGCTGGGCAAGGCGTGGGAAGCCATCCCCGCCCAGGAGCGTCAAGACCGCAAACTGATTGCGGAAGCCGTGCCGCTCTTGGCGCGCTCGGGCAATGGCCGCCTTGCGCGCCGCACGCTGGAGCGCCTGCTCGACGAGGAATGGGACAGCGGCCTTGCCCGTCTCTATGCATATTGCGCCGAAGCGGGCAGTGGGCTTGCCAAGGGCGAAGAATGGCTGCGCGAGCACAAGACAGATCCCGGCCTGTTGTTCGCGCTCGGGCGCTTGTGCGCGGAGGCGGGGCTGTGGGGCAAGGCCGAGAGTTACTACGCGGCCTCCTTGGGCCAGAAACCGGAAATCGACACGCATCTGGCGCTGGCGCGCCTGTTCGACCGGGTAGAAGTGGATCGCCCCGCCGACGCGCAACGCCACTACCGTGCGGCGGCGGAGATGGCGGCGGCCTGATGTGCCGTGCCGGAACCGTCAATGTGAATCCGGCGGTGCGCCCACTACTTCTACCGGACTCCTCACATCCGGCACCGCATCACAGGCCGCATGGATTGCCACGGCGCTGCGCGCCTCGCAATGACGAATGTCATCATCCGAACCGAAAACGCTCTAGCGATGCACTCCCACCTTGGCCTTGGCGTAGTGACAACGATGCCGCTCTGCCGCTCTGCCGGTATCTGAAGGTGAAGATTCTCAAAACGCACGCAATTATCACTACCTGCCGTGCGCTCGAACTGTTCGTACAGGATGCCCCACCGCAGCCCCTCCCTACACAGCCGTGCCGACAGTCCAATGCGCACTAAAACAGTGCATCAACCCACCTTCCCCGACCAAGCCGCGCGCCACGAACTCAACGACTGTTTCGCACCAACCGCCATTTCAGGCTCTGTCCACCGGGCCATCCGTCTCCCTTGCCGAAAAAATGCGCAGGCACAAAACGTGCTGAACCTCACACATGAACCCCATGAACTTCCCTTGCCTGCGCGACAGCAAAATCTGCGCTGGGCTGCCGCCGGAAATCTTCCGTCAGGTACTGGTCGAACTCGTCGTGGAAGAAGCCCCGATGGCGCTGGCGCTGCTGGAAGAAAGCGGCGCGGTCATCCTGGATAACCGGGAATACAAAAAACTCCCTGCCGATCTGGGTGCCACGGAACCCGCGCATCTGCTGCTGGACATGGTCCGGCCCGACTGGCGCGTTTCCCTTCTGGGCGCGGCGGCGTCCGGGGAATTTCACGCGCAGGAGCTGCGCATCGACCAGCCCGGCGGTGCGGCGCGCTGGTTTTCCTGTTCGGGCATTCCCCTGGTCACGGAAGACGAGGGCTGCGTCAAAACGAAAAGCTGCCATTACCTGCTCCTCGTCATCAGCGACATCAGCGCCTTGCGCCAGGAACAGGAACGGGCGCGTCTCGCCGCCCTGCGCGTCCTGCTGGCGGAGGAAGAACACGCCGAAGTGCTGCGCGAAAGCCTTTCCGCCGCACTCTACCGGCTCGAAGGGCCGCTGAACGTCATGCGATCCGCCATCGGCATGCTGAAAAGCCGCGAACCCGCCCTGTGCGGGGCACTCTCCGCGGCGCTGGCGGAAGGCCACGCGCATCTGGAAGAACTGCGCCAGTTGATCCCGCTGGATACCCGCGAAGCCATCGCGCCCGTCAACCTGAACGCCGTGCTGCGCGACGTGCTGGATGTCTGCACCGCGCGCATGCTGGCCAACGGCGTCACCGTCAACTGGCAGCCCGCCCCGGCCCTGCCCGCCATCCTGGGCCGTCCCCTGCAATTGCATTCGCTCTTCAAGGCGCTGGTCGACAACGCCATCGACGCCCTCTCGCAACGCGGCTGGAAAACGCGCGACATCAGCCTGACGACCCGGCTGAAAGAGGACTGCGCCGAAGTCCTCATCGACGACCGGGGGCCGGGCGTGCCCGCCGGATTGCGGCTGAAAGCCTTCGAGCCGTTCTTCACCACCCGCAACAACCAGCAGCACCTGGGCACCGGGCTTTCCCGCGCCTTGCAGGCCGCCATCGAACACGGCGGCGCGCTGGAACTGCGCGACGCGCCGGGCGGCGGCTGCCGCGCGCTGGTGGAACTGCCGCTTGGCAAAATCGCCGGACAAAACGAAACCGACGCACAGGGAGACAAGGCATGAATACGGACATCCCGCTGACAATCCATCCCCCCGCCCCGTCCTGTAGCGACCACTGCGAAACCCACGACCTGCGGCTCGCCCAGATGAGCGCGCTCTACAAAGTCAGCCAGATACTCTCCTGTTCGCTGAACTACCGGGAAACCATCGGGGAAGTGCTGCGCATCCTGGACGAAGACGCCGGACTGCGTCGTGGCCTGGTCAGCGTGCTGGAGCCGGACGGCAACCTGTTGGTGCAACGGGTGCACGGCCTCGACACCGATCACCTCGAACCCGTCCGCTACCGGCCTGGCGAGGGCATCATCGGCTTCGTCATGGAAAACGACCGCCCCGTCATCCTGCCCCGCATCGGCGACGACCGCCGCTTCATCAACAAAACGGGCGTCTACAACCCCGATCTGCCGATCATCGCCGTGCCCATCAAGGCCGCGGGCAGCCTGAAAGGCGTCTTTGCCGTGCAGCCCGCCACCGAAAACGATCCGCTGCTGGAGGAACACGCCCGCTTCCTGGAAATGATCGCTGGCCTGGTTGGGCAAAGCCTGCGGCTTTCCCTGCAAGTGGAGCAGGAAAAACGCTCCATGCAGGAAGAGCGGGATTCCCTGCGCCGCACCGTGCGCCAGCAGCACGGCATGGACAGCATCGCCGGGCGCTCCGCCGCCATGCGCCGCATCTTCGAGCAAGTGCGGCTGGTCTCCAAATGGAACACCACCGTGCTGATTCGCGGCGAAACCGGCACCGGCAAGGAACTCATCGCCAACGCCATCCACTACAACTCCCCCCGCGCCTCCGGCCCGCTGGTCAAGTTGAACTGCGCGGCGCTGCCCGAAAACCTGCTGGAATCCGAACTCTTCGGCCACGAGCGCGGCTCCTTCACCGGCGCGATCGGCAACCGCAAAGGGCGCTTCGAGCAGGCGGACGGCGGCTCCCTCTTCCTGGACGAAATCGGCGAAATCTCCCCGGCTTTCCAAGCCAAGCTCCTGCGAGTCTTGCAGGAGGGCGAATTCGAGCGGGTCGGCGGCAGCCGCAGCATCAAGGTCGATGTCCGCATCATCGCCGCCACGCACCGCGATCTGGAAACGGCGGTAGAGGCGGGCAACTTCCGCGAAGACCTGTTTTATCGCCTGAACGTGATGCCCCTCTACCTGCCGCCCCTGCGCGAGCGTCCGGAAGACATCCCCGAAATCAGCCGCCATCTGCTCGCCAAGATCGGCAAAGAGCAAAAACGCCAGCTCACCCTGAACGATGCCGCCCTGCGCAGCCTGGCGCACTACGAATGGCCCGGCAATGTGCGGGAACTGGAAAACTGCCTGGAACGCGCCGCCGTGCTCTCCGAGAACGGCGTCATCGACACCGGCCTGATCCGCTTTCCGCAACGGGAGCGGAGCATGCCCCGCGTGCACCCGCCAGTCCGCCCTGCCGTGCTGGAACTCCCGGAAGAAGCGGATACAGACCCGGAAGACGAATGCACCGAACGCGAGCGCGTCGTAGACGCGCTGGAACGCACCGGATGGGTGCAGGCCAAGGCCGCCCGCCTCCTCAACATGACGCCTCGCCAGATCGCCTACCGCATCCGGACGCTCAATATCGAAATGAAACAGCTTTGAGGAAAAACGTCGAGAGAATGAAAAGCAGGAAATCAGAGCGTTTTTGCTTCAAATGTGGACATTTGTCATTGTGAACCGGAGGTGAAGCAGTTCAGCGGACTGGACTGCCACGGCGCTTCACGCCTCGCAATGACGAATCTCCCACCCCGTCATTGCGAGGGCCGCAGGGCCGTGGCAATCCACGCGGCGGCGACTGCCCGCACTGACCGGCGGTGTTGCGGGAATCACGGGCAGCGAGGTTTTCCGGATGCATGTGCTGGTTGTCGAAGGGCTGTCTAGCGGTTGGTGGGACACCCTGAATCGCGGTGCCCGCCC